>JAIJEI010000025.1 GCA_022739095.1 Bifidobacterium sp. | reverse complement strand
GATATAGACGCCCAACGTCTGCCTGCTGCCGCCCGTGGCCCACCAGATGAGCATGATGACGGCCCACATCAGGGTAAAGAGCAACGTCGTTTTCAGGCCGTTGAAATGGCCGTGCACCCGTACTTTGGCATCCATAATGCACACACTAAATTCGCAGGCTGAATGATTGCTGGATATGCGCCGGGAGAAATGTCTAATAATGTCTCGCCGCGGCCGGCCCCGAGCCCGGCCGGTCCGCACGGGGCGTGGCCGGGTGGACGAATACCGGACGGGCGTGGGCGGGCCGTCAGGCCAGGGCGAGCTCACGCATCTGGTCGGGCTCGATGACCTTCTTGTGCTCGCGACCTTCCTTGGCGCCCTCGGCGCGCTCGAAGGCGTCGACCTTCTTCCAGCCGGCGAAGTCGATCGGGCGAATGCCGCGCTCGACCAGCAGTCGATCGATGGATTCGGGGTCGCGGTCAGCTGCCACGCGGCCACCTTCAGCGGCCTTGGCCAGATCCTCGAGCATGTTGGTCACGATGGCGAGCGCATCGGACTTGGTGGAGCCGATCAGACCCACCGGTCCGCGCTTGGCCCAACCGGTGGCGTACAAGCGGTCGCGCACTTCGCCGCCGTCGGCCTCGGTGGTGATGCGGCCGTCGCCGTTGACGTTGGCCAGGTGAGCGCCGTGCTCGTCGTAGGTGATGCCGGGGGCTTCGGCGGGCTTGTAGCCGATGGCGTGGTAGACGGCCTCGACCGGGTAGTCGGTGAACTCACCGGTGCGGTGCATCTTGCCGTCGGCACCAGTTTCGGTGCGCTCTACGCGGATGGCCTTGACCTTGCCGTCCTCGCCGAGGATCTCGGTGGGGGCGGAGTTGAAGTGCACGTAGTACTTGCGGTCGGCCGGGTTGCCTTCGAAGTCGACGTCGCCGTCATCTTCCATGTCTTCGGCCATCTCGCGGATAGCGAACAGCTCCTCGACCATCTGACGAGTGAGCTTGTCCTTGCCGGCCACCTCGATGGTCTCGTCGTCCAGTTCGAAGTCGTCCTCGTTGATGATGAGCTGCACGCCGGGCAGCTTCTCCATCTCGCGCAGTTCCTGCACGCTGAACTTGGCCTGGGCCACGCCACGGCGGATGAACAGGTGGAGCACCTTGGCCTTGTTCTGGCCGATGCCCTCGTACACGTTGTCCGGAATGTCGGTCTTGGCCTTGAGGTCGTCGGCGTTGCGCATGAGTTCGCGGGCCACGTCCATGGCCACGTTGCCGCCGCCGATTACGGCGACGTTCTCGGCCGTAAGCGGCCATTCGCGGGCACCGGTGGGGTAACCGTCGTACCATTCGACGAACTTGGCGGCGCCATAGATGCCATCCAGATCGGCACCGGGCAGGTTCAGCGGCTTGTCCTTGACGGCGCCGGTGGCGAACAGCACGGCATCGTAGCGGGCGAGCAAATCCTCAAGGGTCACGTCCTTGCCGAATTCCACGTCGCAGTAGAGGTGGATGTTCGGGTTGTCGAGCGTCTTCTCAAGTGCGGAGGCGATGAACTTGATGGACGGGTGGTCCGGGGCCACACCGTAACGCACCAGACCGAACGGCACCGGCAGTTTTTCGAACAGGTCGATGCGCGCTTCGGTGCCGAGGCCGAGCTCCTCGCCCAGCTTCTTCAACTGGCGCAGGAAGATGTCGGAAGAGTAGACGCCGGCCGGGCCAGCGCCGATAACAGCAATGCGGAGTTCAGTATTCACGGATTCAGTCACGCGCTCTAGCCTAGCGTAAAGCCTTCCGTTGCGATAGGGGTCATCCGTGGGGATGCGGGCGCATCTCGCCGCCCGGCCGGTTCGCCTTTTGGTCGCGTTCGCGCTTGAGCATGTCGATGATGCGTTCGACGCGCAACAGTGCGGCGGAGAGGTCATCGACCAGTTTCCGGGTCTCGTCAAGGAGCATGTCGGCGTCCTCCGAATCGGAATCGGGTGCGGGAGCGTCCGCGGCCGCGGCGCGTTCCTCGCGTTCGGCGGTGATCCAACGATGCGTGCATCGTTCGATTCGTTTCCTTCCGACGATCACGTTCGGCAGTCCCGCATCACGGAAGATGGCGGAGGGGCTTTTGCCGTTCAGGTATTCGCGCAGGAACCGTTTCTTAAACTCCGATGAGTAGATGATTCTAGTGGGCGTGACGGTATCGACCGCCCGCAGGCTCCGTAGGTATCTGATTTCAGAGTCCCTTCCCCACATCCGCATGATCAGCACGGCGTTCCGCCCCACTCATTCGCCCGGGGAGCCCCCCGAGACCCCATTATTCGACACGCCGTGCGCTGGTGTTCGGTTATTTACCGCAGCAATTGCGCGACTTCGGCAAGGAACCCAAAGGCGTCGTCTCCACGGTCGGTGAGCAGACGCACCGCGATCCCCTCGTTCTGGCGGCTCACGCCGATCTCGCCTCTCGGCCCACGATCGTGCGCCAGCGCACGAATCCGTTCGACGAGCTCGTCCTCCGCCGTCATCTGCGTCCGCCTTGACTCCTGACGGGGAACGTGCAGATAGGCCATGCCGCAGTGGGTGAACTCCCGCCACATGGCCGTATCCGTATACGTGAAGCGGTCCGGTTCAAGCAGCAGGCGGTCGGCGAAGACCAGACGCGGGGCGGATTCCTCCCCGTCGCCACGGGGGCGCGACCGGGGACCGCCTTCCTCGCTCGCCTCGTCCACATAGACGCGAGTGGAGCTGCCGAACCGCCGCATTTTCCACCGCTCCCCCATGCCCACGCGACCACAGGTGACCACATCCGCATACATGAATGACGATTGCGCACCGATATGGGCGTTCGTGACGTTCGAGAACACCGAGTGCGCGAACGGGATGACCGGGAACGGCAGGAACACGGCTTTCGCGTTGTCCAGCACCGTCAGGTCGATGGTTCGTTTCGCCTCGCCGTCAGCCGTGTCGAGCACTTTCTCGTAGCTCTGCGTCCGCATCGTCGTATCGGTATCGGCTCCGAACGTGCAATCGATATGCGCCACATCGCCGCCAAGGAAACCGGGGGATGCGAGCATGATCATGCAATCCGTGTGCGCGCCGTCATGGAACGGCGTCATCAGCTTGAATGGCGCCTCGAAATACAGGTCGTCCACTTTGGTGCGCCCATGACGGAACGCCGTGGACATGCGGAATGTGCTTTCCGGCATACACCCCTCTTACGGTCGTGCGGTGCGTGGTCGTGCGATGGCGTGATTCATGCCGTCACCGCATGTCCTCGAACAAGACCGATTTCCTGATCCATGCGATGACGTCGTCCACGCCTTTGTCGTTCATCAGATCGGTGAAGAGGTATGGGCGGCCGTTACGCATCCTCTCGGAATCGCGCGCCATCACATTCAGATCGGCGTGCACCAGATCCGCGATATCGGTCTTGTTGATGACCAGCAGATCGGAACGCGTCACGCCCGGCCCTCCCTTGCGGGGGATCTTGTCTCCCTCATCGGTGGCGATCACATAGATCGTCGCATCCGCCAGATCGGGACTGAACGTCGCGGACAGATTGTCCCCGCCGGATTCCACGAAGATGATGTCCACGTCCGGGTGAGACATGGCCATCGCCTCGCACGCCTCCAGATTCATCGAGCAGTCCTCGCGAATGGCGGTGTGCGGGCACCCCCGGTCTCCACACCCACGATCCGGTCCTCGGGCAGGCGCGAATTGGCGATCAGGAATTCGGCGTCTTCCTTCGTGTAGATGTCGTTCGTCACGACGCATATCGAATAATCGTCGGCCATCTTGCGGGTCAGCCGCTCGATCAGAGCGGTCTTGCCGGAGCCAACGGGTCCCGCCACGCCGATTCTCACATAACTCATGATGTTCCTTTCTTTCAACACTGTGGTATCGTGTTCCATCTGCTCAGCTCATGTACAAACGTGAGTACAACGTTTCGTGCTGCATGGCCGCGATGTCGATGTACGCCCCGGATACACCCAGGTCATCGGGAGTGAGCGTGAACGCCAGATCGACCGCGGCGACGATTTCGGGAAACGCACGACTGAGCGCTACCTGCCCCGCGTATTGGCTGATTGGCACGGCTTTGACCGCGCAGACGGTGAGTGCGCTGAGCAGCGAATAACAATAGGTGACGGCCGCGTCCCGCAGCGACGCCGCCTTGTCGGCGGCATACAGGCCCATGACTATCGAGTGCATGCCGAAACAGGTTCCCGAATCCACGAGTCGCTTGTACCGATCGACGTGTGGAATGGTGCGCGGGTGGGCGGCGCCTCCCCGTTCGGGCGCCTCACCGCGGTCGACGCCATGCCCGCGCCTTGAATCGACGGGCTGCAACGGTTGGGCCTCCATCTGATCGACGAGTTTGATCATGCGCATGCACATGCGGTTCTGTCCCTCGCGAATCTCCCTCGCCGACTGCAAGGCCACGCACAATGCGTCGAGCTCAGCGAGCCCGCTCACGAACCCGGCGTCATCGAGGTCGCTGCCCGCGGCCATCTTGCCCGCAATCACCATCTGCCCGATTTCGCGGTATGCGGCGACCTCCACATAGTCTTTCAGATATTGTTCGAAATCAGCCGAGGACCTCAGCAGATCGCGTTGCACGAAGGTCTCCATGCCGTTCGACAAGGCGAACGCGCCGACGGGAAAAACACTGTCGCATACCTGCAGCATCGCGAGATGACGCAGGGCGCACTCATCCGCCGGGGAGCCGGCATGGGGCATCGTGTGTTCCTTCATGTGCGCGGACGGCATCAGTGCATATGCCAGGTTTGGCCGTGATCGTGCGAATGCATGCCGTCGGCGCGATGCAATACGCCGCTGATTTCGTATTCGCTTTTCTCGTGGTGATGTTCGCCGACGGCATGGGCATGGGGCTCATGCCGTTCGGCCTCCTGCTCTTCTTCGGCCAGATCGCCGGTGGTTTTGTTCGTGCCCGGAACGATGGTGCCGGTGCCGGCATGCGCTTTGACGATGAGGAATCCGTCAAATCCGCCCTCGATGACGCGCGGATCGAATCCGATCTTCTTCGTGTATTCCATGGTCGGATGGTCGTATGGCACCAGCACGCGGTCGTCCTCCACCTTCAGGCTGAGATGGCGGTTGCCCAGTTCGAAGCGCAGACGCCCCATCTCCTTCATGGAACGCACCGGAATCTCGATGAGCTGCGCGGTGCGGATACGGGCAAAATAGCGTTTGTCGGCGGTCTCGGCGAGCACATCGCCGTCTGCGATGGTGGCCCCGACCGCGACGCCGAACTCGGTGCCGTCAGCGGCGACTTTGCGCATACGCTTCTTATCGGCCTCGAACCATTCGAATTCGATCGGAACATTCAGCTTGCCGTCGGCGAATGTGTCCGAAATGATGTTGCCAGAGATGTGGTTGGCGATCATGAGCCTGCTGCCGCCTTTCATTTGCATTGCCTGTGATGGTCACGCAGAACACTAGACGCCGAAAAGGGCGAACATGTAAACACGGGGAAACGATTCGGCAACGAGGCCCTCCTTTCCGGCGTGTGGGTGCCCGCGTCTTCACGCATGGCGACGCGGGCACCCGTTCTTCGACGCCTAGAACAGGAGGTACCGTTGCGCCAACGGCAGTTCCGCCACCGGTTCGCTGTGGATCGGCTCGCCGTCGACGCTCACTTGGAACGTCTCGGGGTTGACCCGAATATCCGCGATGGTGTCATTGAACTTCAGATCCTTCTTGCCGATGCTACGGCAGTGGCGCACCGGAAGCACCTGCCGTTCGAGACCGAGCCGGCCGGCGATGTCGGCGTCATGGGCGGTCTGCGAGACGAACGTGGCGCATGAGGAGCCCAAGGCCTTGCCCATCGCGCCGAACATGTCGCGGTACAGCACCGGCTCGGGAGTCGGTATGGACGCATTCGCGTCGCCCATACGCGCATGGAGAATCGATCCTCCCTTGATGATCATCTCCGGTTTGGCGCCGAATAGCGCCGGCTGCCAAAGCACCAGATCGGCCATCTTCCCGACTTCGACGGAACCGACGTAGTCGGAGATGCCGTGCGTGATGGCCGGATTGATGGTGTATTTCGACACGTACCGCTTCACGCGGAAATTGTCGTTGCGGTTGTTGTCGTGCGCATCCTCGGGAAGCGGTCCGCGTTGCTTTTTCATCTTGTCGGCCGTCTGCCAGGTACGGGTGATGACCTCACCGACCCGTCCCATGGCCTGCGAGTCCGAACTCATCATGGAGATCAGCCCAAGGTCATGAAGCACATCCTCGGCCCCGATGGTCTCGGGACGAATACGCGAATCGGCGAAGGCGACGTCCTCCGGCACATTGCGGTCAAGATGATGCGTGACCATCATCATGTCGAGATGCTCATCGATGGTGTTACGGGTGAACGGCATGGTCGGGTTCGTGGAACTCGGGAGCACGTTGGGGAAACTGGCCGCGCGGATGATGTCGGGCGCATGGCCGCCGCCCGCCCCTTCGGTGTGATAGGTGTGGATGGTCCGGCCCTTGAATGCGGCGATGGTGTCTTCGACGCATCCTCCCTCATTCAAGGTGTCCGTATGGATGGCCACCTGCACGTCCATGTCGTCGGCGACCCCGAGACACGTGTCGATGACGGCCGGGGTCGCGCCCCAATCCTCGTGGATCTTCAATCCGGCCACTCCCGCACGAATCTGCTCGCGCAATGGTTCCGGCGACGACCCGTTGCCTTTGCCCAGATACGCGACGTTCACCGGCATGGCTTCGGCGGCTTCGATCATGCGGGCGATGTGGAACGCGCCCGGCGAGCATGTGGTGGCGTTGGTGCCGTCAGCCGGCCCGGTGCCGCCGCCGACCATGGTGGTGACGCCACCGGCAAGAGCCGTGCGGACTTGCTGCGGCGCGATGAAATGAATATGGGTGTCGATGCCGCCGGCGGTGAGAATGAGCCCTTCACCGGCGATTGCCTCCGTGCACGCGCCGACTGCAAGACCCGGAGTCACCCCGTCCATGGTCTGCGGGTTGCCGGCCTTGCCGATCGCGCTGATCTTCCCATCCTTGATGCCGATATCCGCTTTGTAGATGCCGGTGTAATCGACGACGAGCGCGTTGGTGATGACCGTGTCCGGCGATTCGAAGTCCTTCTGGACGGATGACTGCCCCATGCCGTCCCGGAAGGATTTTCCGCCTCCGAATTTCAATTCGTCGCCATAACGCGCGTAATCCTTCTCGACCTCGATCAACAGACCCGTATCCCCCAAGCGCACCCGATCGCCGGTGGTCGGCCCGAACATGCCCGCATAGTCGCTTCTGGTGATGGTTCTCATGTTCAGTCCTCCGTTTCCTCATCGAAGCCGAGGAAACCCTGCTCCTTGGCTCTGGCGAACGCCGCCTCACGCACCTTCAGATCGTCGAGCCTTCCTTCGGTCAGCGCGTTGAAGCCGTGCATCTCACGGCTGCCCCTGAAATCGACGAGCCCGACCCTGTGGGATTCACCGGGTTCGAAGCGCACTGCGGTTCCGGCCGCGATGTCAAGATGCTTCCCGTATGCGGCCTTGCGATCGAATCTCAGATACTTGTTGACCTCGAAGAAGTGGAAATGGGAACCGACCTGAATCGGGCGATCCGCGGTATTGGTCACATCAAGCACGATGGGCTCGCTGTCTGGATTGAGCTCGATATCGTCATCGGCGAGAATATATTCACTTGGCTTGAGCGCTTCGGTCGTCTCGATGGGGTCATGGATGGAGACCAGTTTAGTGCCGTCCGGGAAGGTGGCCTCCACCTCCACTTCGGAGATCATCTCGGCGACACCGGGCATGACGTCATCCGCGGATACGATGGTGCGGCCGTAGTGCATGAGCTCCGCCACGGTCCTGCCTTCGCGGGCGCGTTCCATCACCTCCGAACTGATGAGCGCTATCGTCTCGGCGTAGTTGAGCTTCACCCCCCCTGCTCCTTCGCTCCTTGGCCAACTCCCCCGCCAGATGGAGGAGCAGCTTATCGGTTTCCCTTGGCGTCAGTCTCATATTCGACCCCTTGTCATTGATTGCCTCACAGCGTTGCCGTTGCGCGTGCGCGGGAGGATTCCCCTCGTCCGCACGCCGATGATGCCGCGGATCGCGTGGCGGCGATGGTCACGCCCAATGTTGCTCGACCTTGCCGTATTTCCAGATCAGTACCGAGACGAGCCAGAAACCGATGAACAGCACGACCATCGCATAACCGAGGTAATTGAAGTCGATTCCCTGCACCCAGTTCCAGAATCCGCTCCGAAGATTCATGGCCGTGGCGATGACCTGCAACAGTTCGACCACACCGATCATCACCGCGGCAAGCACCGAAGCGGAGGTGATGGTCAGGTTGTAGTAGACCTTGCGCACCGGCGTGTCGAAGGCCCACTCGTATGCGCTGGACATCATCACCGAATCCGTGGTGTCCATGAGATTCATGCCCGCAGCGAACAGTATCGGAAGGCAAAGCGTGCCGTACAGCGGGATGTTCGACTGCGTGGCGCCGGCCGACATGGCCAGCAACGCGACTTCGGTGGCGGTGTCGAATCCGAGTCCGAAGAGCAGCCCTATCGGATACACATGCCAGCTTCTGGTCACGAAAGCGAAAAGCCTGCCGAAGATTCTGTTGATGAAACCTCGCGAGTCGAGCATCGCGCTGAACGCGTTGTCGTCGTAATCCTTGCGATGGCCTTTCATGGAGCGGAAGACCCGGACCATGTCCACAAGCACGACCGCGTTGAACACTGCGGTGAGAATCAGGAACATTCCGGAAACCGTGGCGCCGACGTATCCGCCGATCTGCTGGAACGCGGCCATATGCGCCTGAGCCCACTTGGACGACAATCCCAGAAGCAGCGCCATGAGGAACACGATGGTCGAATGACCCAAAGAGAAGAAGAATCCGACGCCGTTCGGGTTCCTTTTCAGCTGGATAAGCTTGCGCACGGTATTGTCGATCGCCGCGATGTGATCCGCATCGAACGCGTGGCGCAAACCCAACGTGTAGGCGAGCATTCCCAGCCCAAGCAGCACGGGAGCCGTTCCGGCCGCCATGAGCAGCATACCGACACCCAGAATATGAAGCATCGCCGTTCCCATATAGTACGGCAATCCCGCCTTCACGATTCGTCGCAGACCTTTCACTGACATTCTCCTTGCAGGTCATGGGAACCGGAATCGGGCACCGCGCGCCGACCCGTCCATCCGTGAATCCGTTATGGGCGCAACCATAGGGACTGCGTATTACGTCACGGCTACAACCATGTTTCAGCGAATCACGGCCGAAGCCGCGGGCGGGACTGCCGGACCCGTGGAACGGCCGGCATCCGCGCCCGACTGCGACCGGCACGTCAGACGCGCATGGCGTCCTTCGCCTCCCCGACCGCGCCGACACCACCTTCTCCGGCACCGATGAACCGGCCTGCAGCGAGAACATAGTAGCGATCCGCGCGTTCGACCGCGAATTGCACTTTCTGTTCGACGAGCATCACGGCGATGCCCTTGTCTTCGGCCATCGAACGGATGGACCGTTGGATTTCCGCCACGATATTCGGCTGGATGCCTTCCGTGGGCTCGTCCAGAATCATCAGCTTCGGTCTGGTGATCAACGCCCGTGCAATGGATAGCTGCTGACGCTGGCCGCCGGAGAGAAGGCCGACACGACGGTCGGCGAACTCTTTCAGCACGGGGAACGCCTCCATCGCTTCGTCATACCGGCTCTGCGCTTCGGCACCATAACGGTCGGCGACCACGCGCAGATTCTCGTCCACGGTCATTTGCCCAAAGGATTGCTGGCCTTGCGGAACAAACGCCATTCCCATGCGGATGCGTTTGTTCGGCGCGGCGCGAGTGACATCCACGCCATTGAAGGTGATCGATCCGCAGGTCGCCGGGAGCAGGCCGACCACCGATTTCAACAGGGTGGTCTTCCCGGCGCCGTTGTTGCCGACGATGCTCACCCACTCACCGGAGCGGACGGATACGTCGATGTCGTTGACCACGGAAACCTTGCCATAGCCTGTGCTCAATCCCCGGATCTCCAACATGTTCTCTGCCATCATCGATCTTCTCCTCCACCAAGGTAGATTCTGACTACGTCCTCGTTGTTCTGGATGTCTTCGACGCTGCCTTCGGCGAGGATCCGCCCCTGATTGAGCACGGTGACCGAGTCGGCGAACTGACGCATGAAATCCATATCGTGTTCGACGATGACGACCGTGCGATTGCGGCTGATGCGCGTGAGCAGTTCACCGGTGGCCTGACGTTCCGCTGGCGTCATGCCGGCGACCGGTTCATCGAGGAGAAGCAGACGCGCGTCCTGCACGAGCAGCATGCCGATCTCCAGCCACTGCTTCTTGCCGTGCGGCAGAATACCCGCCGTCTTATCCGCATCGCCGACGAGACCGCACACCTCCATGATGCTCTGGATGTTCCGCGATGCCCCTTCGGTTCTTCTGAATAATTCCGACGTCTTCTTGTGCAGGCCTTCGGCGAGTTGCAGATTCTGCAGCACGGACAGATCTTCCACGACGGAGGCCGTCTGGAAGGTGCGGCCGACTCCCAGCCGGACGATATCGTTCGGCTTGCGTCCGATAAGCTCCTCCCCTCCGAACATGGCCGAGCCTGTGGCCGGCACCAGTCCGGTGATGGCATCGATGACCGTGGTTTTCCCGGCGCCGTTCGGACCGATCAGAAACCTCAGATCACCGTGCATGACGGTCAGGTCGATATCCTTGACCGCCACGAACCCGTCGAATTCGACATGCAATCCGCGGATTTCGAGGTAGTCGTTCCATTGGCCGCCCTGGGCGTCCAGGGTCGCGAGCTGGCTCGCAAGCTCCTGGCGCTCCCTGACGATCTCGGCCTTCATCCTGGCGGCCTCATCGCGGAAGCGTCTGGCTTCATCGCGCATCCGGCGCATCTCATCGCGCAGCTGATCCAGCTCGGTGCCCTCGGTCTTGTTCTCGTCGCTCATGCGTTCACCGCCTTTGTGGTCGTTGCCGCTTCGTTCGGCACCGTGGACTTCACGCCATCACGGCCGAGCCTTCCGGCCAGCCATGGACGGAAATTCTTGATCTGGCCAAGGCCCATCGGGGCGAAGGCGATGACCAGGATGAAGATCGCGCCTTCGACGTACGTCCAAACGGACGGGCAGGCCTCGGAAAGCTGCGTTTCGGCGAATCGAATGATCAGCGTGCCGATGACCGGACCAAGCAAGGTGCTCCTTCCTCCGATCACCACGCCGGCAAGCATCATGATAGATGGAATCACATCGATGTCGGAGGGGGAGATGATGCCGACGACCGGTACGAACATGGCGCCGCCGATGCCCGCGAACACGGCCGCGAGGGAGAACGTGAACACTTTGATGGAAGCGGGATTGTAGCCGAGGAACTTCATGCGGTTCTCCTGGTCCCGCACGCCGATGATGAGCTCGCCCATGAATGAATGACGAATCCAATCGGCGATGAGCACCATGCCCAGCACGCAGAACGCGCAAATGTAGTAGATCATCCTTTTGTTGGCCGGGTCGGTCAAATCGTAGCCGAAGAAACCGGAGAAGTCATTCAGACCATTGGTGCCGCCCGTGGTCTTGGACTGGCCGACAAGCAGCACGGCGAACGCGGCGACCAACGCTTGGGAAAGGATCGCGAAGTAGGCTCCACGCACGCCTCTGCCGAACACGGCCCAACCGAGGGCCGCCGCAACGGCGCCCGGCACCACGGCGACGCCGATGATGGTGACGACCGGATTGCGGAAAAGCTCCCAGAATCCGGGGAGTCTGTCGATGCCGTACTGCGCCATGAAGTCGGGAACCGCGGTTGGACCGAGTTCTTCGATCTTCAGGTGGATGGCCATCACATAGGCGCCGAGTCCGAAGAACAGCCCTTGGCCCAAGGTCAGCATGCCTCCCTGCCCCCATGCCAGGCCGATGCCGACCGCGACCATCGCGTAACACAGATATTTGGACAACAGCCCCAGACTGTACGCGCTCATGACCGTCGGCGCGAGGACGATCAATGCGACGGCGGCGATGGAACCGATCCATGAACGGTACTTGGTGACGAATGCGGCAACAGATCCCATGACATGCACTCCCTTCTTGCCTTATGCCAGATTCCTGGAACGGACCGCGACCAGACCTTGAGGAAGGAACTGCAGGAAGATCACCACGATCAGGAAGATGGACATCTGCGCGATGGACGACGAGGTCGGCAACTCGATCGCGGACTGGCACAGGCCGAGCGCGAAGGATGCGATGACGGCGCCCTTGAGCTGTCCGACGCCTCCGGCGACGACCACAAGGAACGCCTGCACGATGAACGAGGTGCCGAAGTTATAGCTGATGGAGTTGAGCAGGCTCAAAGCCACACCGGCGATACCGGCGATACCGGATCCGATGAAGAAGGTCAGGTGATCCACCGTTGCGGTGGAGATTCCGGAGACCTCGGCAAGATCGCGGTTTTCGGCGGTCGCGCGAATACGGCGTCCCAGCGGCGTGAACTTCAGTACCGCGTACAATGCGGCCACGCACACCACCGACACCACGAAGATGAACAGCCGCGATGCCGGGAAATCGTACCCGAACAACGTGACCGGCTCGGTCAGTGCTTCCGGCGCTTGGGCATAGACGCCCGTGGAGCCGAAGATGTCTCGCGCCACCTGCTGCAGCACCAGCGAAACACCGAATGTGACCAGCAACGTGTCCAAAGGACGGGTGCGCATACGCGAAAGCAGCAGCACGTCCAGCAGCAGGCCGAGCAGACCCGCGACCACGAAACCAGCGACCAGCGCGAGGCCCAGTGCAAGCGTCTTGCTGGCAAAGACCGTGCTCATGGCGTACGCCGTATACGCACCGGCCATCATGAATTCGCCATGCGCGTTGTTGATCACGCCCATCTGCCCGAAGGTCAACGACAGCCCGAGCGCCGCCAGAAGCAGTATCGAGCCATTGGACAATCCCGCGACCAGCTGCGGTACAAGCATGTTCATCCCTCTATCTCCCTTCACTCACCTGGACGAATCCGAACCCGGGCTCCGCAGGCTCCCGGCCCGCATATGCGTCTTGAGATACGGATCGGGCCTGCTGGGACCATATCGAGCCGCTTGGCAGTCCCTCGACAATCCGCGGTATAAGCATGTTCATTCCTCCTTCTCCCCTCACTCACCTGGACGAATCCGAACCCGGGCTCTGCAGGCTCCCGGCCCACGCATACACCTTGAGATACGGATCGGGCTTGATGGGACCATCGGACTTCCACACGGTATGGATCAGGCGATCATCGCCGATCCGACCGATATACGACGTCTTGTAGATGTGGTGGTTTTCGCCATCGACGGTGACCGTGCCTTCAGGAGCATCGAACGTGATGCCGTCGGCGGCGCGCTTTACGTCATCCACGGCGAAACTCCTCGCCTTCTCGACCATCTCCTTCCACAGGTACACGGAGGTGTAGGCGGATTCCATGGGATCCGAGGTCGGCCTGTCATGCCCGTACCTGGCTTTGAAATCCTTCACGAAGGTCCTGTTTTCCCTGTCGCCCAAAGTCTGGTAGTAGTTCCATGCGGTCAACTGGCCTTTGACGTTGTCCGGGCCGATCGAGGCGACCTCTTCTTCCGCGATGGACATGGAGATGACGGGAAGACTGTCCGCCTGCAGACCCGACGCCTTGTATTCCTTGAAGAACGCGACGTTGGAATCACCGTTCAGCGTGTTGACCACGGCGTCGGTCCCCGAGGCCTTGAGCTTATTGACGATGGTGCTGAAGTCCGTGGCACCCATCGGCGTGTATTCCTCTCCGACGATCTGCATGCCATTGTGTTTCGCATAGGCGCGCACGATGCGGTTCGCGGTTTGGGGGAACACATAATCGGATCCCACAAGGAACAGCCTTCTGCGGCCTTGCTCCTTGAGATAGTCGAGAGCGGGAACGATCTGCTGGTTCGGCGCCGCACCCGTATAGAAGATATTGGGGCTGGCCTCCATGCCTTCATACTGCAGCGGATAGAACAGCAGCGCGTCGTCTGCTTCGAACACTGGCTTCATGGCTTTGCGGGACGCGGAGGTCCATCCGCCGAACACCGCCGCCACGCAGTTCTTTTCGATCAAGGTCTTGGCTTTCTCCGCGAACACCGCCGGTTCGGACTTGCCGTCCTGTTGCACGACTTCCAATTTCTTGCCGAGCACACCGCCCTTGGCGTTGATCTCATCGACCGCCATATGCAGCGAATCGGACACGGTCTTCTCAGAGAGGGCCATGGTGCCGCTCAGCGAGTTCACGAAACCGATGGCGATGCTCTTTGCGCTGGTATCCACACAGCTTTGCGCGGGAGTGCCGGAGCCATCGGATTCCATGGCCTTTTTGTCGGCCACGGTGCGGCCCCAGCCACAGCCGCTGGTCAAGGCGACCACCGCGGCGAGCACCATAGCGGCCGCAACCGGTCGCATCATTCCCAACTTCGCCATACGCCTGTTCCTCTCTCGCACGACGCTCAAGCAGTTACATGCCCATTTATCCCAACCCCTTTCGCACGTCGTGTTGCCCTTGTGTTTCCAAAACATCTCACGTATGACGTCTTCGTTAACGAGACGCCGAAAACCCTGTGCTCACAAGGGAATACACGGGAATGGATTTCGCCCGGGCACCGACGGGCGCGGTTCTGCGATTCGAAACGGACGGCATCGGCATCGCCCGGAACGGGCCTTACGGCATGAACGCAAGAAGAGCGGCGACAAAAAACAAGCCGGCCGCCGCACCGGTATGCGATCGGTGCGGCGGCCGGCTCCATGTCGCGGTACGCGGCGGGCCGTATCCCCTAATCTCGATCGATCAGGGCGGTGAGGGCCCAGAGGATGCTCACCACGTCGATGGCCTCCTGGAGGAATGCGCCGACGACGACCGGAATGAGATCGAACGCGGCGGCGATCATGCCGATCACGGCGAGTGCAAGACCGACGATAACGGCTTGCAGCATCACACGCTTGGTGCGGCGGGCGATGGCGATGGCGCGCGGCACTGCCGCGATGTCATCGGCCATGACGACCACCTGGGCGCTTTCGGAGGCGGCGGTGGCGGTGCCGTCGGTCATGGCCACACCGATGTCGGCGACGGCGAGCACCGGGGCGTCGTTCACGCCGTCACCGACCATCATCGTGACGGCGTTGCCGTCTTCCGCGGCGGACTTGACGGCGGCGACCTTGTCTTCGGGGAAGAGTTCGGCGTGGACCTCGTCAATGCCGACCTCGTTCGCGATGATGTCGGCCGAGGCGCGCTTGTCGCCGGTGAGCATGGCGAGTTTGGCGACGCCCAGCGCATGCAGTTTGGCGAGCGCCGTCTTGGCATTGGCGCGCGGCACATCACGCAGCACGATGCGTGCGATCAATTGGCCGTCGATGGACACGTAGGACGCCATCTCGTCCGGCTGCAGCAGGCCGAAGCGCGTGCGGATATCCTCTTCCGTTCCGCCGGCGGCCTCCATTCCGGGCCGCGGGTCGTGACGCGGGCCAGTGGGGTCGGCGTTGCCGGCCGTCAGGAATCCGTCCTTCCCGGCGGCGGCGAAAGACAGCCGGCCCACACGCACCACGTGCCCGTTCACTTCGCCGGAAACGCCTTTGCCGGCCTCCTCGTTGATGTCCTTGACGACCGGATGCTCGCGGCCGCCGCCGAACCAGACGGCGTCCGGATCGGGGCATGGCCGCCCGTCGTTCTCGGACTGCCGGCGCAGTCTGGCCATCGCCTCCGTTCCGGCCTTGGCGATGCCTTTGGACAGGAT
>JAIJEI010000001.1 GCA_022739095.1 Bifidobacterium sp. | reverse complement strand
AGGGAATGTCGGGGGCGCTGGTCGAACGGAAATCAAGGCCCTCCATATCGTTTTCTGCCGACTTCCGTTCGAAGCAATCCCAGAGAACGATAGAGAGACAACGAATTAGGGAACCATCATTATGAAGAAAAGCCTTGTATCCAAGGCCGCTGCCCTCGTGGGCGCCCTTGCTATGACTTTCGGTTTCGCCGCATGTGGCCAGACCAACACCGCCGACTCCTCCAACTCCAACACCTCCGACCTCAAGAAGGTCACTTTCATGCTTTCCTGGGCGCCCGATACCAACCACATCGGCGTGTACGTGGCCAAGAACAAGGGCTACTTCAAGGACGCCGGTCTTGACGTGGATATCGTGGCCGTGGCCCAGGCCGGTGCCGAGCAGGCCGTGAACAACGGTGTGGCCGACTTCGCCCTGTCCAACCTGACCAATGTGGGCATCTACACGCTGAAGGGCGCTCACATCAAGCAGGTGCTGCAAGTGCAGCAGAAGCCGAGCGCCATTTGGTGCGCACTGGCGTCCAACACCGCCATCAAGTCCCCTAAGGATTTGGATGGCAAGACCTTCGCCACCTTCGGATCCAACGAATCCGACGCCGTGGTGCGCCGCATGATCCAGACCGACGGCGGCAAGGGCGAGTTCGACAAGGTGACCGTCGGCACCTCCACCTTCCAGACCATGGAATCCGGCAAGGCCGATTTCGGCGGCTTCTACGCCACGTGGGAAGGCGTGCAGGCCGATATGTACGGCCCGAAGCTTAACTGCTTCACCGAACCCGACTACGGCGTGCCCGGCAACGCCGACGCCATCGGCATCATCACCAATGACAAGACCATCAAGAACAATCCCGACCTGGTCAAGAAGTTCACTCAGGCCACTCAGAAGGGTTATGAGTACGCGTACGCCAACCCGGATGACGCCGCGCAGATTCTCGTGGACGAAGCCCCTGACGCCAATCTCAAGCCCGAATTCGTCAAGAAGAGCATGCAGGTTATCGTCGACGGCCAGTACTGGGGCGACCCGGCCAAGATCAAGGACGGCTCCTTCGTGCTCGGCACCAACGATTTCAAGGGCACTCAGGAATACTTCGACTTCCTGGCTGAAGAAGACGCTTACACCGACAGTCATGACAAGGTGATTCATGAGGCTCCGCAGGCCAAGGACCTTGCCACCGACGAATTCCTCGGCAAGTAATTTCCGATATTCCGAGTTTGAATCTACGCAAAAATGCGTCCTTCCATGAGGAAAGGACGCATTTTTGCGTATCGGCCGATAAGGTTATTCATAGCGGATCACGCTAACGAGGAGGCGATTCCATGGTCCAATGTCCTGACCGCATTATTGCCAGCATGGATACCGGTGTTGATGATGCGTTGGCGTTGGCGTATTTGTTGTGGTCGGCGGATGAGTGCGAGCTGAGCGGTGTGCTCGCCAGTTATGGCAATGTGGATGCGAACACGGCTTATGCCAGTACTTGCGCGGTGCTTGATTTGTTCGGTCGGGCGGATATTCCGGTGTTTTTGGGCTCTGAGCATCCTTCTTGGGCTGATGCGTTTATTCCTGATGCGGGATGTGCCCAGTTCCATGGGAAGGATGGACTGGGGAATACTTGGCTGGCAGGGGCCGGGGCTCTGGCTGATGGAGCTGGTGTGCCTGGGAATGACATGTCTGGGGATGCGCCCGATGGAGTTGTTTCTGTTGGCGGGTATTTGGTAGGGGACGTTCATGCTCATCCGGCGTTGGGTGCTTGTTCTCGAGTGGACCGCTCTCGGTCGGTGGACCATCCCCAGTCGGCTACATCGACAGCTCTCGCCAGCGGGGGCAAAAGGAGGTGCTCCGTTGATGCTGCGAATGGGATTGAGTATCTGATTGAGCAGGTTCGCGAGTTTGGTCGAGACGTTACCGTGCTGGCTACCGGGCCGTTGACGGATGTGGATGCGGCTATTACTCGGGCACCGGATATTGCATCGAAACTCAGGCTGGTGATGATGGGCGGTACGCTTACCCAACCCGGCAATTGTTGGGATGCGGTGGCTGAGACGAATATCATCCAAGACCCTGAGGCCGCGAATCGTGTATTTCATTCCGGCGCAGACATCACAATGGTGGGACTTGATGTGACTCACCAGTGTTTGCTACCGCGATCGGCGGCCGACCAGTGGCGTGCGACGGGGACCAAGCGCGGGCGGTTCTTGGCCGATCTCGCGGACTTTTCCATCAAGGCAAATTTGGAAGCCGACCCCGCACTGTTCTCTGGCGGCATGCCGCTGCATGATCCGTTGGCGGCGGCGGTTGCGCTTGATTCTTCACTGGTCGATTGTTTTGATCTTGCGTTGCGCGCGGAGACCAATACCGGTGATTTCAATGGAGTACGAGGCCGGACCACCGGAGACCCGGTTGGGCTGGTGAATCATTCCGTACCGCATGTGCATGTGGCACTTGGCGTGGATGCCGAACGTTTCCTGAGTAGGTTCGTGGAGCGGATAGCTGAGGTGTGCCGGTAACTCCCCTCAGTCCGCTACGCGGACAGCTCGACCGCAATTACGGACGAGCTGACGCTCGCATTCTTCTGGCTCGGCTCTCGTCTCGCCTTCGCCAATAATCCCACCGGACTGTTCTTTACTTCACACCGCCAAACCGGCGATCGCGATGGATGTAATGGTCGATGGAACGCCATAGCACGTCACGGCCGCAGTCCGGGAAGAGTTCGGGCACGAAGTCGAGCTCGGCGTAGGCGGCCTCCCACGGCAGGAAGTTGGAGGTGCGCTGTTCGCCGGAAGTACGGATCACCAAGTCGCAATCGGGAATGTCCGGATTGTACAGATGGTCGGCAATCATCTTTTCAGTCACACGGTCGCCAGAAATCTTGCCATCGCGCACATCGCGAGCGATGGCGGCGCAGGCGTCGGCGATTTCAGCACGGCCACCATAGTTGATGCAGAACACCACATCGATGACCTTGTTGTTCTTGGTACGCTCCTCGGCGGCCTCAAGCTCGTCGATCACCGACTTCCACAGCTTGGGGCGACGGCCGGACCAACGCACGCGCACACCCCACTCGTCCATCTGTTCCACGCGACGGTGGATGATCTCACGTGAGAAGCCCATGAGGAAGCGCACTTCCTGGGGCGAACGCTTCCAGTTTTCAGTGGAGAACGTGTACAGGCTCAAATACCGCACACCGGCTTCGATGGCACCGGCGATAGTGTCGAACACCACCGGTTCGGCGGCCTGATGACCATTGGTGCGGACCATGCCGCGCTGCTTGGCCCAACGACCATTACCGTCCATAATCACACCGATATGGCGGGGTACCTTGTTCTTGGGGAAGTCGGGAATACGGGCAGGGTCGCTGAACGGAGCTGCGGGAATGTCCAACGACGTGTAATCAACGTTCTCAAAAGCCATACTCATGAATCTATCAAGCGCAGCGAACGAATCGGGCGTTCGAGGTAATACTCCCCCCAATCTTCAACCAACTCCTGCACAACCCGCTCCACAGGCGCGGCATCAATCACCGACCAATCGCCACGAATCAGTGCATCGAATTGGCTTAACACGAATGGCGCTATACGGCGCGCATCGGTAGTGTGGTCGGCTTCGCACATCACGCCGCCGGACGCGATGGACAGGTACGCCGGCTCCTCCTTGCCGCATACCACGCAAGTGCCCAATCGTGGCGTCCAACCGGCCAAGGCCAAGGCACGCATCACATAGGAGTCGCCTATGGCTTGCGGGGCGTGGGATTGTTTGGCGAGCGCATTCAACGCGCCAATGAGCAGCCGATATTGGTTCGGCAGCTGCTCATGTTCGGTGCCGGCGAGTTTATCGATGGTCTCAACGATGACGTTCGCAGCCTCATACGCCGCGTAATCGGCCGCGATCGGAGCACCGTAAGCGGCGATTGCTTCAGCCTGGGAGACCACATCAAGCGAGCGGCCTTCAGCGATAAGCACATCGACGCGCATGAACGGCTCGAGCCTGGCACCGAAGCGTGATTTGGTGCGGCGCACGCCTCTGGCGACCGCCCGAATCTTGCCATGCCCGCGCGTCAGAATGGTGATGATACGATCGGCTTCGCCCAGTTTGGAGGTGCGCAACACCACACCTTCGTCTCGGTACAGCGACATCTCATCTCCTTTCCCCGCGACGCCCGGCAGACTCTACTCAATGAAGTAGTCAGTAAATAAACAGGCCCCAGAAGGCGAACACCAACAGTATGTACAGCATGGTGAAGGCCACCAGCCAGAACAGGACTCGGCCCAGCCGGGTGGAGGCGAGTACCGGGTCGGCACCGGTGACGATGTCTCGAACGGATTCGCGACGAGGGGGTATCTGAATCAGGCCGCGGGCGGAAGCGACTTCTATCAGGTGCATAAAGACGCGGGACCAAGCCCATAGCACCAGCACGGACACCACTTGGATGACCGGCCAGCTCCAATACATGACGCCCGGCGTCTCGATAGGCGCACTGCCCCATGCAAGTTTGACCACGCCCATAATCACCTGTCCGAGTCCGGCGAAGAAGATGAGCAGTGTGGCAAGAGTGGTGAGGGTCAAAGTCAGCAGCGCATTGCCGAAACCATGTGCGAAGCCGAGTACCACAGGCCGTTCCGGTATCAGCATGCCCGTACGTTTGGCCTCGCGTTTCTCGCGCCGCCATCGGGCATCCGCCGCGATTTTGCGACCCAGCGCCACCAGTGCCAGCACGATGGATGCGAGCAGCAGCAGTACCACCGTGACGTGCAGAATCACACCATATATGGTGCCGACGCGTCTTGCCTTCAAAGCGCCCGGCAGACCGATTGATTGGTACAGATTGGTGCCGGCCACCTTTTCGCTGGTCTGCGTGAGTCCGGCGGAAGTGCCGACGGCCCAGTCGATGAGATCATCCACATAGGCGTCCGCAAACGGGGTGCCCGCTTCGGGCTCATCCCCCAAACGCAGCACATGGTTGGCGACCGGATAGCTGCGCACGGTTACGTTCCAGTTATCGGCTTTGTGGGCGTTGTAGAGAATCGCACGCACGCCGTCGACCTGCGCCGTCATCACGTCTTTTGAACCGTAAGCCACGTAGGTGGGTACGGCGTAGGCGGCGGGTTTGAGCGTGGCGAGGTCGAAATTATTCAGTCCGAACAGGCCGGTGTCCGCGCTGAACAGGCGTTGGACGATGGATTGATAGCCTTCGTTCGCGCCGGCAAGAGTGAAGTCCTGGGTGACGAAAAATCCCAGTGATTGGCGTGGGCTGAACACCATCGGGCTCAGGAGAATCTGGAAGGCGACGTCCGGATCGTCCTCGAGCAGATATGAGGAGATCCATGTCGATTCGGAGGTGGCATAGATGCCGACCTTGGCGGCGTCCACATCGCTTTGGGCTCGCAGGTATTCGATGACCTGATCATATGCCTTGGCTGAGGCCGGATAATCGCGGTTGATGTCGGTGGTGCTCCAGACGGGTTTGTCGAGCACTGCGGTCACAAAGCCGGCCGAAGCCATATCGGAGGCCACGTCGCCAAAGGAGTTGTCACAGGTGCCGTATCCGGCACCGTGCATGAACACCACGCCGGGGCGCTTGCCTGATGCGTTCTGAGGTTCCCGAATCAATACCTTGATGGCTTGGACGCCGTCTGCATTGGCCTTGCCCTGATCGCCGGACTCCTTGGTCAGATTACCGTCGCTGGTCATGTTCAGCGTGATGTATCGCTCGGTGACCTCATACGTGCCTTTTGCCGGCAGCGTTTCTCCGGACGGGTTATCGAAGGTGACTTCAGTATCGTCGGTGAGCGTGGCCATCGACTGGCCGGTGGGTTCGATGTTCCAAGGCACCGTGGTCAGATTGGAAATGGAGACCAGCACACCGATCAGGATAATGAAGATGGGCAAGCTGACCATCAGCCGGTGGGTGCTGGTCCACGGCTTCCCGGTGATGGTCAGGCGATGTTCTTCTTCTTGCGGCACGTGCGCTATTGTAATCTGACCGCGATATTTATGCCGAGGGCCTATTCGGCCGAATCAGTGACCGGGATGCTGGATTGGAACCACTACCGGGCCGGTGGAATTGACGGGCACTTGGTCGTCGGCCTCCATTTGGGCGGCGATATCGTTCGCTATGGTGAGCAGCGTGTCGACGATCTGGTCTTCGGGCACGGTCTTGATGACCTTGCCCTTGATGAAGATCTGGCCCTTGCCATTGCCGGAGGCCACGCCGAGGTCGGCTTCGCGTGCTTCGCCCGGACCGTTGACGATGCAGCCCATGACGGCTACACGGATCGGCGCGGTCACGTCCTTCAGGCCTTCGGTGACGGCGGAGGCGAGCTGGATCACATCCACTTGGGCGCGGCCGCAGCTCGGGCAGGAGATGATATCGAACTTGCGGGGGCGCAATCCCATGTATTCCAAGAGTTTGCAACCCACCTTGACCTCTTCGACCGGCGGCGCGGAAAGGGACACGCGAATCGTGTCGCCAATGCCCTCGGCCAAGAGCGCACCGAACGCCAGGCAGGATTTGATGGTGCCTTGCCAGGCGGGGCCGGCCTCGGTAACGCCGAGGTGCAACGGCCAATCGCCCTTGGATGCGAGCAGTCGGTACGTTTCGACCATGGTGATGACATCATGGTGTTTGACGGAGATCTTGAAATCGTGGAAGCCGACGTCCTCGAACATGTGCGCTTCCTTCAAGGCGGAGGCCACCAGCGCTTCCGGAGTCGGGCCACCGTATTTGGCGTAGAGTTCCTTGTCCAGCGAGCCGGCGTTCACGCCGATACGCAGCGAGATGCCCGCGTCGGTGGCGGCCTTGCAGATGTCCGGGCCGACTTCGTCGAACTTACGGATGTTGCCGGGGTTCACACGCACGGCCGCGCAGCCGGCGTCGATGGCCTGGAACACGTATTTGGACTGGAAGTGTATATCGGCGATGACCGGAATCGGCGATTTGCGGCAGATTTCCGGCAGCGCGTCGGCATCGTCCTGACTTGGCACGGCCACGCGCACGATGTCGCAGCCGGCGGCGGTCAGTTCGGCGATCTGCTGCAACGTGGCAGGTACGTTGGCCGTGAGTGTGTTGGTCATCGACTGCACGGAGATGGGCGCTCCCCCGCCCACCGGCACCGGGCCCACCATGATGCGGCGGGACTTGCGGCGCGGGTGCAAGGGCGATTCGCTGGTCAGGTCGACCGGATCACCGGTTTTGCGGAACGGCTTTTCGATGGGATTTTCCGTATTCAAGGTATTCATCATTGCTTGTTTATCAGGTTGTCGGCGCGTCGGCGGGCTTCAAGCTCAAGCTGGTTCATTTCCTCCACGTCCGCGAACAGCGGGTTACCACGAAGCTCGGCGTCCATCTGATCCAGCACGGCTTTGACCGTGTCAACGATGCCGAGGTATGGCAGACGATGCTCGAGGAAGGCATGCACGGCCTGTTCGTTGGCAGCATTGAGCACCGCCGTATGCTTCTCGGAGGCGGCCAGACAGTGGCGGGCCAGTTGCACGGCGGGGAACGCCTCATCGTCCAACGGTTCGAAGGTCCAAGTTGCGGCTTGCGTCCAGTCGCACGCGGCGGCCACATTGGTCATGCGGTCCGGCGCGGACAGGCCTAGCGCGATGGGCAGACGCATGTCTGGCGGCGAAGCCTGGCAAATCGTGGCACCGTCCACAAATTCGACCATGGAATGGACGATGGACTGCGGGTGCACGGTCACGTCGATGCGTTCAGGCGGCACATTGAACAAGCGGGACGCCTCGATGACTTCGAGGCCCTTGTTCATCAGTGTGGAGGAGTTGATAGTGACGACCGGCCCCATGTTCCACGTCGGATGATGCAGCGCCTGCTCGGGAGTGATGTTCTCCATGCCGGCACGCTTCCAGCCGCGGAATGGGCCGCCGGAGGCGGTGACCACAAGCTTGGCGACTTCGGCGTGGGTGCCGGAGCGCAGGGATTGCCAGATGGCGGAATGTTCGGAATCGACCGGGTTGATCTGGTTCTCGCGCACTTGGGCGCTGAACAGCAGATGCCCGCCCGCGACTACGGACTCCTTGTTGGCCAATGCCAGCTGGGAACCGGCCTTGAGCGCCGCGATCGACGGTTCGAGGCCGATGGAGCCGGTGATGCCGTTCAATACGACATTCGCACCGGAGCCGGCCATGGCGATGACCGAATCCGGACCGCCGGTCACGCGGACTCCTTGTGCGCCGGCCTGTGCGAGAGCTGTTTGCAGTGCTGGAACCTTGGTCTCATCAAACACCGCGACTTCGGGCACATGGAACTGTGCGGCCTGTTGCGCCAGCAGCTCGATATGCGCTCCGCCCGCCGCCAGACCGGTGACGGTAAATCGTTCAGGGTGACGCGAGATGACGTCAAGTCCTTGGGTGCCGATGGATCCGGTGGATCCGAGAATGATGACGGTGGAGTTGGAGGCTATGCTCACTGTTCCTTCTTCGTATCGTCATTGTTCAGTGTGGGGAACGACAGGTCGGGGATATCCGAATCGAAGTTACCGACAAACGGGAACAGCAGCGGGAACGAATCGTTGGAATCGTGCTTATCCTGTGACGGCTGAGCTGCTTCCGTGTCGTGGGAGGCGGCAACGTATTCAGATGATTCCGCAGCCGGACGGGAGATCGTGCTGTCTGCAGGCTGACTATCGGAGGCGCGAACCGGAATGGAGTTCGTGTTACGATCCGGCTTGCTGGTGGGAGCAAAGGAGACCGGCATGGCAGCGGACGCAGCCTCGTCAGCAGTGCTATTCACAGGCTGTACTGCCGGGGCGGAGGGTGCCGGGGATGGAACCGAAACCGGTACCTCATTCAATTTCAGCGCATTCGGCGTGTCAAGGCTGGGCATCTTAGGAGCGAAGGACGGTGCATCCACTGCCGGAAGTTCCTGAGAAACCGCAGCCATGTGGGCGAGAGCGGCCAAAGAGGAATCGTTCTGCACCATATCCACGGGCTGTTCCGCGAACACCGACGGGTTCGATGACGGAGCTGCGGGTTCGTGTGCCACCTGTGCCGGAGCAAACGAGGGGGCGCTGCCAGCGGTCACACCGGAAACCGGCGCGGACGGGGCACTGACGGGAGGCTCAGCCGCAGCAACTGCGGTAGGAGCCACGGAAGGCGTCTCGGAGACGGGCTTCGCCGCGGACTCGTTGGACGCATGTACCGGGTATGCTGCGGGAGCAAAGGAAACCGGCTGTTCCGCATTGGTGTCATTGGTGCTTGTGGAAGCATCGAACGATGCAGGAGCCGGCGCATAGGCGATCGGTGCCGCCGCGGCCGGCGCTGCGGGAACAACCGGAGCCGGAGCAGTGAACAAGCTCTGCTCGGCCTGATGCAGGGCATCGAATGATTCGTCACGAGCAACGGCAGCCGGCGCAAAACGTTCGTCAGTTGCCGGGCGCTGCGTTCCGGAAGCGAACAATGGCGAGACGCCGTTCGCTTGAACGGTCACGTTCGTGGCGGTCTGGGCAGGAGCCGCAGGCTCGCCGGACACGAAATCGGCCACACGGGCATAGGATTCCAAGCGACTCAGCAACTGCACGCAGGCGTTCAGGAAGTAATCGACCTGTCGCTCGTCATAGCCTTTCTTGCCCTTGCGCTGGGTGAAGATCACATTGTTGACCGTATTCGCATCGAGATCGGCCAAAGACCGTACATCGTCTTCGGTAACGCCGTCAACGCCCAATGCGGCCGCCGCCTTGTCCACAATCTGGTCGACCAGACGATCCACCTGCTTCTTATCGTACGAAGGTTGCTTGGGCGCTCCGGACTTGAAGCGTTCGCGCTCGTTACGCTCCGCATGGTTCTGGACTTCGTGATACAGCTTCTCGGTCTTCGCCTTCCACGTCACACGCCCATACTGTGCGATCTCCCATGTGGTCTGCCTATCGACCACGGCACGTTCCAGACGTCCAAGCGCGGCGTCAACCTGTGCGATCACATAGCCGTTCTTGCGCAAATCAAAGGACACGTTCTGAATGTCATGCTGGGTGAGATTCATGCCCTCGCTGTCATACAGAGCATGGGCGCGCTCCAGGAAAGCGTCCACCTGAGCGGGGTCATACCCCCACTTGCGCTTGCCCGCACGTGCGATGCCCGACTTGCCGTCCCCTTCACGAAGTTCCTGCGCCATCGGCTATTCGACCTCCTGCTGGATATAAACACTCTGCCACAACTTTACGTGACTATTGAGACGCATCTGACCAAGAAGACCGAAATTCACGATTTTGTAGCAGTACTTCAATCTTCCTTCTGCATGCATCTCACTGAGATTTCAGAACCCTTGCCGAAGACTGTCAGGGAATATCGTCACAACTCATATCGATGGAATTAGGGGGAATGTATGGAGCGATGAAAGGTGAAAGTGGGCGATACAGGATTCGAACCTGTGACATCCACCGTGTAAAGGTGGCGCTCTAACCAACTGAGCTAATCGCCCGCAAATGACAACAATAGCGTATGGCCGGCACTGCGCGACACGTGGTGTCGCATACGCGTGCCGTGGCGCTCAATCGCGATGACATTCTCACGCCCAGCAGCACTACGCAGCACGCGACGCCAGTCAACACGCTTAAAGTCAAGCGTATTGACTGAGGCTTATCAGCGGCCCTTGCCGAATGCGCGCAGGCGGATGCCGTTCCAGTCCGAGCTGACGGTCAGCGGGGTGGCGGCGTTCATACCGGCGGTCTGTGCGGCGGACTGCACGGTTGAGGAGCTGGCGGCACCCGGGCGGCCAGGCTTGGGAGTCAGTATCCACAGCGGGCCGTCATTGCCCAGTACCGCGTAGGCGTCAACGATCGTATCGGACAATTCATCCTCATCATCGCCGTCGCGCCACCATACGATGATGCCGTCCACAGCGGAGTCGTAGTCCTCGTCCACGAGATCCTCGCCCGTGAGCTCTTCAATCTGGGCACGAATGGAATCGTCCACGTCGTCGTCCCAGAGCCACTCCTGGACGATATCGCCGGGCTCGAAACCAAATTCTTCAGCGTTCTGTGATGCCGTTTGATTCACAGGGGACACATTAGCAAGTCTTCGCGAACAAATGCGTTAACGCGGCCGAAAATCGCCGCATTGTGGGCAGACCCACGCGAGTCGTCTCACCGGAAACAACGACTGGCCGCGCGTGTCATGCCTCGCAACGAGGCAAATCGTCGGACTGCCCCTTGCCGATGGCCACCAACGCCTGATACGCCTCGTCCAGCGTGGCGACCTTGACGTCGCGCAGACCATCCGGCACGCGGCCGGCCACATCCGAACAATTCGATGCGGGAGCAAGGAACCATGTGGCGCCATCGCGCTTGGCGCCAAGCATCTTCAGCTCTATGCCGCCGATTCTGCCGACTTTGCCGTCCTTGTCTATGGTACCGGTGCCGGCAATGGTCTTGCCGCCGCTCTCGTTGGCGGGGGTGAGTTTGTCGATGAGACCGAGCGTGTACATCATGCCTGCGGACGGCCCGCCGATGCTGTCCACGTGCATCGTCACCTTGGCGTGTTGCAATGCGCTGGCGTCAATGCCCAGTTCGTTCGCATGGGCTTTGGCATACGCCAGACCGACGGCACTGGCCGAATCCTGGGAGCCGGCCATGTCTTGTTCGACTTTCTTCTGATACTGGTCCGCACTCTGGCCCACCGGTACCGTGGCCTCGCGCGGCATGACCTCCACCTGCGGATCGGCCCAACCCCAGACGGCCTGCGCGTTGATGATCGGGTACCCGGGCACGCCGGACGCGTTCACCGTGGTCAGCAGCAACTTGCCGGAATCCTTATACATCGTCACGCCGGTACCGGTGATGTCGATAACCGCACCATCCTCGACCTTGCCCAGCACGTCCTGGGTGGGTCCGGGCATCTCGATGACGTACGGACTGGGCAGCAGCAGAATCACCACACCAAGCAACACGGCGAATGCACCGACGAAATGGCGTTTCGGACGAGCGGCCGCATAGGCCCGAGCACGGCTGATTCCACGAGATAGACGCGAATCATGCTTCACTTCGAACGATGGCATGCGCTCATCCCCCGCTTCCGAATCCGCAGTCGGGTTCTCCTGCTCCTGGACGAGGTCTGGTTCCTGATTCCTGTGGCGTGCAAACATACCCTACAGTGTAGGCGGAGGGCCGAAATCAGCCGAAAACGAACATAAACCGAAAATATTGCTCGGCCACACGCGAACAGGCCCGGGCAGACCCTACACTTGGGGTAACACACCGCGGCAAAGAAGGATACGCATGGACGACAACGCGATTCACGAGTGGCTGATCAAATGCTTCGGCCCCATTCAGGGTGAGATGGCCTGGCAGCAGATTAGCCAGTTGCCTGAGGAGATCCGTGAACAGCTGATGAGTCAGGACCCCAGCCGACTGCCCAATCCATCCGAAGTCCAGCAGATGATGGCCGCGTTCAGCGCCGGCGGACTCAACACGATGGGCGATATGCAGCGCACTGTCGAGGAAGGGCCGATCAACGTCAAGCTCGCCAAGTCGATTGCCTTGCAGCAGGCCAACGCCTCCGGTTCTGCATCCAGCGTGTCCGCCGTGGATGGCGAGGCGGCTCGCCGTGCGATGAGTGAGGCGAACCTGTGGCTGGATACCGCCTGCGAGTTCAATCCCGCGCCCGGCGATCCGGATGTGCTGACCCGCGCCGGCTGGGTGGAGGGCACCATCGACCAGTGGGCGAAGTTCGCAGCTCCTGTGGCCGAGTCGATGAACGACGCTTTGGCTTCGGTGATTTCGGAGCGTCTTGGCGGCGCGTTCGGCGATGGCGAGATTGCCGGCATGTTCGCCGGGCCGGTGCCGATTCCGATTCCCGACGGCATGAAAGATCCAGCCCAACTGATGAAGCTGCTGGGCAACACGTCCTTTGCCATGCAGTTGGGGCATGCGGCCGGCAATCTGAGCCATGAAGTGCATGGCAGTTTCGATCAGGGCATCGCATTGCTGAAGAATCCGGCTGGTGGACTGATTGCCCAGAACGCCACCGAATACGCGAAGATGCTGAACGGTGAGACTCCTGCGCCCGAGGCCGATGCGGCCGGCACTTCAACCGACTCGGTCAATCCGTTCTCCACATCCACCGACGCTTCCGCCAATCCCATTGGCTTCACTTCGGCCGACAACAGCGATACTCCGGCAACTGACGGTACCGCCCAAGTCTCCGGCTCTGATGCTTCCGCTGACGCCGCCGACGCCGCCGCGTTCGAGGCTGCGCTCTCCGGATTCGAGACCACCGAGAAAATCCCCGAATCTGAGGTGCTTTCCTTCCTGGCCCTGCAGGAAATGGCTCACGCCCGCCTGTATGCCTCGGTACCGTGGCTGATGTCGCGTTTCGAGGCGCTCATCGGCAAGTACGCACGCGGCATCTCCATCGATCTGGATGCGATGGAGGAACAGCTGCGTGACGCCACGTCGATGGATCCGGAGTCGATTTCCGGCGCGGTGAATCTCACCAAGGTCGGCATTCCCGACACTCCCGAACAGCGCGAGGCACTGGCTTCGCTGGAAACGCTTCTGGCAATGGTCGAGGGCTGGGTGGATTGCGTGGTGTGGCGCGCTGGTATGGCCCATCTGCCTCATGTCGAACAATTGCGTGAGATGATGCGCCGCGAGCGCGCGATGGGTGGTCCCGCCGAGCGTACGTTCGAAAGTCTGCTCGGTTTGCAGCTGCGTCCCAAGCGCATGCGCGAGGCCGCCGGATTGTGGGAGATGATTACCGCCGCCGAAGGCCCTGAAGGCCGTGACGCCAAGTGGTCGCATCCCGATCTGCTGCCTTCGCTGCCCGGCGACAAGCCCGCAGATGGCGCGTCTCCGTCGTCCGACGCTCCTTCAGACTCTTCTTCCGAAGCCAACGGTTCCGCTTCCCACCCTGCCGCAGATGGCAAGACCGGCGATATCGACTGGGATGCCGAACTGTCCAAGCTTCTCGGCGAAGACGGAGAAGATGGCGGCAACGGCAACTCGGAGGATACGCAGGCATAGCCAATCGGCCTTCAGCCAATTCCCGTTCCTGAACGTTCAGGAACATTCACATGCATTACCGACGCCCGTCACAAAAATCGTGATGGGCGTCTGTGTTGCGCTCCATAACCATCCTTGGTCCGCGCATACGACAAATGCAGCGAATCCTCAGCTCGAGTGATACCCACATACATAAGCCGGCGTTCCTCTTCCAGCGCATCCCCCGTTTCCGGCGAACCGTACGGCAAGAGTCCTTCCGAACAGCCGATCAGGAACACGTGCTTGAATTCCAGACCCTTGGATGCGTGAATCGTGGAAATCGTAACGCCGGGATCGTCGTTTGCGGCAAGTCCGGTGGCGTCCAAACCCATCGCCTCCAATAGCGCACGTTTGGACGCGGCATCGTCGGCGAGTGCGGATGATTGCCATCCCGAATCCTTACGAACGCGGTATTTCAGTCTCGCAGCGCGCAAAGCGGCACCGAATACCGGCTGTTGGGCGTTGATGCGGGTGAGAATCGCGCAATCGGACGGCTTGGCTCCGTTGACGACCAACCGGGCGATGCGTGCCGCCACGCCCTGTGCCTCTTCCATATCGCTCTCATAAGCGGTTCGGGTAACGCACAGGCCGGATTCGCGGGCGGAAACCAGTTTCAGGTAATCCTCACGGTTCGGCGCGGCCGCAAGCACCCGGTTGGCGAGATTCACGACTTCCGGCGTCGAACGATAGTCGGTGCTGAGATTGACATCGGCGGCGAGCGGCCCGAATTCATCGGCGAAACGCACCAGATCCCAGCTGGAGGCACCGGCAAACGAGTAGATGGTCTGGGCCGGATCGCCCACGACGCATACGTTGCGGTTCATTGCGCTCTTGCCGTCAGACCCTCCCCCGCCCAGCCACAGGGTCAGCAGCCTGTGTTGCAGAGGCGAGACGTCCTGATACTCGTCAACGGTGAGCCAGCCGATGGTGGAACGAATTTGGGCGGCGGCTTCGGGAAAATCATCCATGATATGGCATACGAGCAGCAGAATATCGTCAAAATCGATTTCGCCACGCGAGGTCTTTTCCTGCTCGTAGGCGCTGTAGACGTCGGCGAACCGAGCAGTGTCAAGTCCGGCGGGCGGCTGCCGATGGGCGATGGCACATGCCCGGGCATAATCTTCCACCGCCACCAACGAGATTTTGGCCCAATTGATTTCGGCGAGCACATCGCGAACGGTCAGCGGATTGGCATCGGTACGTGCGGTGGCACGGATGATCGCGCGGGAGACGATGTCACGCTGATCTTCGATCACATGCGGGAATGGAGCCTCGCATATGTCTGCCCAGACGCTGTTGAGCTGATGCAATGCCGCTGAGTGGAACGTCGCGGCCGTGACTCCGGCAGTTCCCGCACCCGAACCGGAACGTCCGGTACCTCCCCCTACGCCGAGCTGGCCCAACCGTGCGCGCATTTCCGCCGCCGCTTTTACCGAAAAGGTGACAGCAAGCACCCGCTCCGGCTTCCATGCCCCGGTGGCGCAGGCATAGGCGATCCGCCGCGTGACCGTGCGGGTTTTACCTGCACCTGCGCCTGCGATGATGCGCACCGGACCTTGCAACGTAGTCGCGGCGGTACGCTGCCGCTCATCGAGCCCCTCAAGAATCCCCTGCGCCTGTTCCATGCGTCCATTGTGGCACGATTCGCGCTCACGGCACGACTCACGCCTATGGCTGAATCGGTCTCACGACAAATCATCGCCAGAATCATGCGTTTTGCGTGTCATTCTGCGGTGCGAATCGCCACGGATGTATTAGTGTGGAAGGGTGATGAAACGTAGCGATTATATGTTGGCGGCACTCGCCTCAGCCGTCCTGCCGAATCTGGGGGTGGCCGGCGTACGCGAGAACGTGCAGGCCAGCGCAACCGACGAGGCCAAAGGCATCGATCAGACCGTGATCCAAGATGCCTCGGGCAAGTTGTACGACGTATACGCCACTGACACCAAGGAAGGGCGTACACGTCTGATCCGCCGTGTGAAAGCGGCGCAGACACTGGCAGCCGCGCGTGAGCCCGGTGGCCTCGGCTTCGATATAGACCGTGTTGTCGCATTCGTCCCGGGAGACGTTTCCCAACCCGGCCAGACGGCCACCGCACAGGCCATGGGGCAACAGGCCCAGGCGGAGTCCACACCGCTGACCCCGCGCAAGCCCGGTCCCACAGGCGAGACGACCGTGATGATCGCCGTCCACCGTGATGGACAGGCGCGTCCTCTCGACCTGTTGACATTGGATGACTGCGCGGCCGTCGGCACCGCCATCGGAGCCATTCATCGTCTGCCTTCGACTTTTCTGGCCAATGCCAAATATCCGGCAGTCACCACCGGTCAGATTCGTTCGCAGCTGACCGCCTGGATTCGCCGCTTACGCTCCGCCGGTCATGTTCCCCAAGAAATCACCGACAGCTGGGCGCGCATCATGGACACCGAGGGACTATGGTCGTTCTCCACCTGCACGGTTCACGGCGGATTCTCCGACGGTGACTTCCTGTTCTCCGGTTCCACCATCACCACGGTGACCAACTGGCAGGATATGCAGGTCAACGATCCGGCACGAGACCTTGCCTGGATTTTCGGCAAGCTCGACGAATCCCATCGCAACGCCGTGCTTTCCGCATACGGCCGCATGATGGGCTCTCGACTTGACGATCTCATCATGCTCAGGGCCAACCTGTGGCTGCAGATGGAACAGGTGGGCGAATTCATTCAGGCGTTGAACCGTGCGGACAACAATCGCATCATGCAGTTCAAGGCACAGGTCGAACGACTCGCACACCAGCTGGGCGTGATCAAGCACACTCCGGCACCGGCCCCAGCCGCAGAGTCGGCTGCCGCATCGTCGACGAAGCCCGGTTCGCCTTCCACAATCACCGTCGGCACATTGTTGCAGGACGACCGTCATCAGGCACCCGCCACACAGGTACCCGCACAACCGCAGCAGTCCGAAACCGGTACCGCGGCGGCCGAGGTCTCGGACGACACGCCTGATCCAGATCGCACCGGTTCCGCTGACATCGTGGCCGCTGGCGACGTGGATCTTACCCCGGAAGTCGAACCCGATGCTGACCGGACCGCCAATCACCCGCAAGCGAGTGTCTCCGGCACCGCAACCGGTACGGGATCGACCAAACCGCAGCCCTCACATGGCGCTTCCCATTCTTCGGTGACAATCACGCTGAAGGAGCTCCTCAATATGAACGGGCATAGCGGCACGACGTCAACCGACGCTCCCCCTGAGTCTCAATCCGCCGGCCCGACCGGCGATACGGTGGATGACGATACTCCGGACAGTCTCGTTCAGCACGGAGCCTCGAGTGCCCAAACCACGGTGATTCCGCTGCTGGAGCGGGAAGAACGCGCTCTGCGCGATGCCCGCGCCGGGTTGGACGGGTATGACAGCGAAGGCAATCCGCTGGTCGAATCATCCACATCATCCAAATGATGTCGTGTGCGGTGTTCCGCGCCACGCCGAGCGCGTAACACCGCACATGACGACGCAGACACGCGGCACAATAGAGTACAGACCTCGGCCGGCGACGGCCACTTACCATGATGTTCGTCACAAAGACGGCAGAACAAGGAGCCTTATATGGATATCGAACTGGGCATTCAGAACGTGGCACGACCGGTGAACTTCAGCACCGACGAATCAGCCGACAATGTGAGCCAGGCCATCGCGCAGGCCGTGGCCGACAATGCGACGATCGATCTGACCGACGACAAGGGCCGTCGCATCATCGTGCCCGCCAAGGCACTCGGTTACGCGATCATCGGCTCCGAAACCAAGCACGCCGTCGGCTTCGGCACGCTGTGACCATAAATCGCGCATAAGCGTCCTTGAGCATTATCTCAAGGACGCTTTTGTATTGCCGAATCACCGATATAGCGGAAGCACGCCGCGATGAACGATCTCTTCGACAGTGGCCTCATCGGTGAGGTTCTCCCCCAGTCTGTTCGGCTTGCCTTTGCCATGCCAATCAGATCCACCGGTGACCAGCAGCTGGTGCCGACGGCAGATGGCAAGCAGCCGTTCTCGTTGCTCCGGTGAATTGCCTCGGTGCCATACCTCCAGCCCGTCCAGTCCCTCGCTGATCAATGCCTCGATCTGGTCATCGGACAGCAGTCTGCGGTTACGGCTCACATCACCGGCATGGGCGATCAGAATCACGCCACCCGCCCCCTTGACGGCGGCCACCACTTCATGAGAGGTCGGCGAGGGCGTGGGAATATAGTATTTGGATGAGGCGCTGACCGCATCCGCAAACGCTTCCGAACGAGTCCGATATACGCCGGCACTCACCAAAGCATCAGCGATGTGAGGCCGACCAATGGTGGTTTTGCCACCCTCCTTGACTTGGACGAGCACGGATTGCCAGGTAACCGGATAATCACGAGACAACAATTCGACCATGCGCTGCGTGCGTTGCAACCGTGCGGCTCGAGTATTGGCGAACAAGTCAGTGATGTGCTGATTCGTGGGATCATACTGGTAGCCGAGCATGTGTACGGAGACGTTCTCATCCGTGGCGGTGATCTCGGTGCCGCGGAGTAACGGCAAACCGACCCTATGGGCCGCGGCTTCGGCCTCCGGCCAGCCAGCGGTGGTGTCATGATCGGAAATGGCCATGCCCTTGAGCCCCAATGCCTTGGACTGTTCGGCCAACGTGGCCGGCGTTTCCGTGCCATCCGAGAAGGCGGTATGGCAGTGGATGTCCCACCCGACGGCGGGCGGTTCCAAAGGCATCACATATCCAGTCATACCTTCCATCGTAACCTCATTTCAGCATTCCCACGCAAGGCGCAGACGGGTCGTAACCTTCTGCCAACGGCCGAAACCAGACATCCGGCACTCAGCTGACAACCGCAGAGGCTAATCTGGAGTGCAGCGCTATCGAAAGGGACATGATGACTCGTAACACCGCAACCGACACATCATCCAGCACCACGAACACCACGCCGCTTGGCTTGGCGGAGGCGCGACCGTTGATTGGATGGCGTCACAGTGCCACTTGGACATATCTCATCATGCTGATTGCCTCGGCAGTGGCATTGGGGGCCTCGCTCATTCTGTCCGCCGAGACTTTGCAGTTGGCTAGGCATCCGGAGTCCGCGCTCGGCTGCGATCTGAACTCGGTGGTGTCCTGTTCGGCGGTGGCCCAGTCCTGGCAGGCGGAAATCGTGAAGTTCGGCGGGCTGAGCTATCCGAACGCGTTCTTCGGCATCGCCGCCGAATCGGTGTTCATTACCATCGCGGTGATCGGTCTGGCGCGTGTGAAGGTGCCGCGTTGGTTCGCGACCTGCACGTGGCTGGGCGGACTGGCCGCTTTGGCCTACTCGTACTGGCTGAGCACGCAGTCGCTGTTCGTGATTCACGCGCTGTGCCCGTGGTGCCTGACCCTGATGTTCTCCACCACCATCCAGTTCATGGCGCTGAGCCATGCGACCGTGGCCGTGCAGGGATTGCCGTCACGTAAGGCCGTGGCGGCTGATGATAGCGACGGTGAGGCTGAGGTCGCGGCGGTGCCGGCCGGACTCAATAAGTATTACCGCCTCAACATCGACCTCATGGTCGACATACTGTGGATCGTGGCGATCGTGGTACTCATCATCGTCACCGAAGGCGCGGCCCTGTTCGCTGCCTGATTCCCTTACAACAGGTTGATGTCGGCGACCAGTGTGGCCGCGCCGGTCAGCTTCACGTCACTGTCGGTGACGTCCACACGCAGGGTGCCGCCGCGCACGGTGATGTCCCAGTGGCTGATGCCGGTCTTGGCCCGCAGCACAACGCCTGTGGCACACAGGCCGGTGCCGCAGGACAGGGTTTCGCCGCAGCCACGTTCGTTGACGCGCATCGTGGCTTCACCCACGCCGGTGTTCTGGTCGATGTCGTCGACCCGCACGAATTCCACGTTCTGGTCGGATTCGATGACCGGAGCCACCACGGGCTTGGTGACCAAATCCAAGGATTCAACCACCGGCAGGGACGCGAAGGCATCCTCGATCACCGCGACCACATGCGGGTTGCCCATATCCACGAATGTGCCGCGCGCCGAGCCCTCAGTACCGGGGATGGTGACATCGTAGGCGTCGGTTTCGCCGATCTTCCACTCCCCCATTTCGACTTGGAACACGTTGTCTCCGTACGGCCTCATATTGCCGCGTGGAGTCAGGATCTTGACGCCGGCACGGGTGCCGAGGCGGAACGGCTCGGTGGAGTCGGCCACACCCTCGCGCTGAGCGAACAAGGTGATTGCGCGTGTACCATTGCCGCACATCTCCGCCAACGATCCATCCGCGTTGCGATAGTCCATGAACCATTTCGCGTCCCCGGCTAGCACAGCCGAAACCTGGTCATCGCTTAGGTCGGACACGAACTCAGGACGGGTCAGACGAATCAGGCCGTCACCACCAATGCCGAAATGACGGTCGCACAGGAATCGAACCTCATCGGCGGTAGGCTCAAATGTGCCGGACTTGTCGAGGTACACCACGAAATCATTGCCGGTTGCGTGTGTCTTGGTTACTCGTTGCGGAAGACTCATGGCTTTCAGAGTACTCTAGGGAGCGAAACAACACCGCTGAAAATCGGCTTTGTGTCCGGTTCGCGGCAACATACGGTTGCAGGCATGGCTATAGGGAGGATTCAGGCATGAGCTCTTCGGCTCCAATCGGCGTATTCGATTCGGGTCTTGGTGGTATTTCCGTGGCTCGCCAAATCGCCAGGGATATGCCGGCCGAGCATGTGCTGTATTTTGGCGATTCGGCCAACGCCCCGTACGGTATCAAGACGCCTGAGCAGGTGAGGACCCTGAGTTTCGATATTGTCGAACGGTTCGTGCGTCAAGACGTCAAGGCCGTGGTCATCGCATGCAACACCGCCACTTCCGCCGCGGTGAACGATTTGCGCGAACACTACGATATTCCGATCATCGGCATGGAGCCGGCCCTGAAAGTGGCGTGCGACCGTGGTGACGTGCCTTCCGACCCGCATCATATTCCTCAGAGAGTGATTGTGGCGGCCACTCCCCTGACTTTGCGTGAGCGGAAGTTCGCCACACTCATGGATCGGTTCGACTCGCAGAACACGATTTTCAAAGAGCCTTGCCCCGACCTGGTGGAAATCGTGGAGTCCGGGCGGCTCGGCGACCATGATCTGGTGATGCGCACGCTGCACGGCTACTTCGATCAATACGATATGGAGCACATCGACTCGGTGGTGCTGGGCTGCACTCATTTCGTGTTTTACCGCGACTACTTCCGCGAGCTGCTGCCTGAACGGGCCGCCGTCATCGACGGCAATGAGGGCACCGTGCGCCACCTAGGTGTGGTGTTGGAATCGTTGGGCGAGCTGGCGCCCGAAGGCGCGATCGGCGATGTGGAGCTCGCCAATTCCGACCGGTCCGACCGCATCGCCCGGCTCTCGCATGATTTGCTGAACACATGACCTTTCCTTGGCTCCCCTCTTTGGGACTGAGCCGTGAAGTGAACAGTCCAGTGGACTGTTCACAGGCGAAGAATGAACGATAGGAAGTCAACAATCCGCAGACGGAGTCCGCCTTTAATTGAAGAAGAGCCATCGTTAGACATATCGGTGGCACAGTGCCCATATCGTTGTCCAAGCCGCGCGCGTAAGCTCGAACATATTCAGCGAAACAGGGGGTTTGGTATGGCAAAGACGGCGATGATTGATGTCGGCGGCGGGTTCCGCGCAATTTTCGGCTGCGGCGTTATGGACCGCATGCTGGAGGACGGCATCGACGTGGATATGTGCTACGGCGTTTCCGCCGGCGCGGCCAATATGACCTCGTTCATCGCCCGCCAGCACGGCCGCAACCACACCTTCTACACCAAATACGCCTTCCGCAAGGAGTATGCGAGCGCGGAGAGCTATTTCAAGAACCGCAACTTCGCCAATCTCGACTATATCTATGGCACGCTGAGCAACCATGACGGTGAGAATCCTGTGGATTTTGCGGCGTTCGAGGCCAATCCGACCGGATTCACCGTGGTGGCCTGCAATGCCGAGGACGGCTCGACCAAGTATTTCGACAAATCGCGCGTGCGTTTTGATGATTTCGACATCATCAAGGCTTCGTCCGCCGTACCAGTGGCCTGCGAGCCGTATGTAGTGGATGGTGTGCCGTATTTCGATGGCGGCATCGCCGATCCGGTTCCGGTGCAGAAGGCGTTGGATGATGGTTATGAGCGCGTGATTCTAATTCTTTCCCGCTTGCGTAGCGAAGTGCGCAAACAGCAAAAGGATCTGGCTCCGGCCCGCATTCTCGAACGCTCCCACCCCGCTGCGGCTGAGAAGCTGCGCATGCGTTACAAGACCTACAACGACGAAATCGAACTCGCCAAGCATTATGAGGCGGAAGGCAAAGTGCTGATCCTCGCACCCGAAGATTTGTACGGCCTCAACACCCTGAAGAAGAACTTCGAGGGCCTGGAGATGATGTACCGCAAGGGATACGCGGCGGCTGAAGCCATCCCGGCGTTCCTCGGGAAGTGACGGCACCGGCGAAGTGCCCGTTCACGCCAAACCGTATAGCCGTTCCGCATTGGCATGCGCGATGGCGTCGATAACCCGTTTCGCCTGATTCGCGTTCCATGCGCCATCCGATACCCAGTCGATGGCGATTCGCGCAATATACCTGCGGAACAGCACCGCGGCCAGATAATGCAATTCACTGATGCCGACGCCGTCCGACGCATAGAGCAACTTGTCAAATGCGCACCACGCCAGAACATTACGCAGCACCTCCCTCACCTGCGCTCCCATATGCGGATTGGCAAGGCTGACATCCATGTATACGTTGGCATGCACCGAGCAGAGAAACGCCGCTTCACGCTCGTATGGCACGCAATGCAGAAGCGGAAGTGTCAAGGTGCAGGCGCAGATCGCCGGACACGTTGAATTTCTCGTTTTCGGCGAACGAGTTGTCCGCGCCGAACACCACCCAGACCAGGGCGGCGCCCAATCCGTTGCGTTCGAAGGCTTCACGCCTGCGGGCGGGAACGGATTTGGCACGGGTCACGCCGGCATAGTCCACATAGGTGCCGGTGACGATGTCCACGGGCTTGCGTTCTGCGGAAACGGTGTTGGGAATGAAGTTGGACATGGCGGTTTCCTTTACTGGTAAGAAGACAATGAATGGATTGTTAGTAAGTTATCGATATGAGTAGCTGAGGCGGAATGCGGATGGACGACAAGCCCGATTCAGGCGAAATACTCCTGAAGGTTCTCGCTGGCACCCAGCTTCTTGCGGAAGAAGCCGGTGCGAATCGCAATGATGATCAGGCCGACTACCAACCAAACGATGCCGACGCTCCAAGCGAGCGGCCCCAGACCGGTGAAGATCCAGACGCTGACGCCGGTGCCGATAAGCGGGGCGACCACCGGAGTATGGATCTTGTCGTTCAGCTTGCCGAAACGGCGAGGAAGGATGCCGTCGCGTCCGACCGCGTACAGGATGCGGGACACCGAAGTGATGCATTCCTCACCGGAGGCCAGCGAGAACGAAAGCACCACCACGATGCTGGCATACTGTTGCAACGGTTTGCCGCCTACGATGCCCAGAATATCGAGGAAGCCGCTGTTCGGATCGATTTTGGTGTAATCGGGCTGCACCGATCCGGCAAGGAATGTGAGCACCACGAAAATCACGCCGATGATCAGAATCGAGGTGATGATACGGAAATAGTGGTGATGGCGGCGATGATCACTATCGTCCAGTCCCAAGCCGGCACACCGGGTACCAGCGAGGTTAAGATACGCGGTGGCCACCAGACCGTGCGCGCCGGCGACTTGAGAGCCGTAGAACGCGACCGGTGCCACCGGAATCATGAAGATCAGTCCATAGGTGACTAGATCGGTGAATCCCAGCGTGCGGCTGAGTTGGTTGTTGCGCTACCGGACTTTCCGGTGCTGGCGGATACCGTTGATGGTACCGCGGTGGTTGATGCAGTCATGAATTTCCCCTTACTGCTGCATGGCAACGGAGCGAATGCTCCTGGAATCGTTCCTCCCTCTTTCTGTGTTTCCCCAAACCATCGGGGGAGGAACGTTGTGGTTCACTGTAGTACCCGCGACCGGCTGATGGGGCCGTGTCCTTATTCGAAAATCATCGCTTTTGATATAAGGCGCGCCATCTCCCGCATATCCGACGCGACCCGCGCTATGATCACTCGCGCGAGCCTCGTCGGACGAATCTGTCGGCCGGCCACTGAGTTTTCAACCATCAACCGGATATGCCATCGAGCTCATTCGAGGCTGTCGTGTGCGAGACGGGCGAAGGTGCCGTTGCTGTCGACCAGTTGACGGTAGGTGCCGGTTTCATTGACGTGGCCGTGGTCGAGGACGATAATCCGGTCCATGCCGGTTAGCACGCGGGGCCGGTGGCTGATGACGATCACAGTGGTGCCCGCCGGACGGTCGGCGATCAGATCATGGTAGATCGCGGCCTCGGCGGTGGCGTCGACCGCGGCGGTCGGCTCGTCGAGTATCCACAACGGCTTGCCGGACAGGAACGTGCGGGCCAGCGCAAGCCGCTGCCATTGCCCGCCGGACAGGCCAACGCCGCCCCACTCCTGACCGAGCTGCGTATCCAAGCCGCCGGGAAGCCCATCCACGATGTCGAGCGCGCGGGCGCGACGCAACCCGTCACATAACTCATCGTCCGATTGCCGCAGAGCGGGATCGATGAACTCGCGCACGGTCACCTCGATGTGCGTGAAATCCTGGAACACCATGCTCGACGCGCCCAACCGTTCGGCCCACGACCCCAAGGTACGGCCGTTCCCGCCGTCCGCGCCCGAGGGCAGGGTCACGGTGCCGTCCGGGGCGTCGAGGATGCCGGCGATGAGCTTGACGAGCGTGGTCTTGCCCGACCCGTTCTCGCCCACCAGCGCGACGATCGATCCCGCTTCGACATCCAACGACACGTCGTCCAACGCCGGAGTCTGAACGGCCGGAACCGACGCTGCCGACGCGTCATCCGCGTCATCGTCATGCTTTGCAACAGTCGGATACGCGTACGTCAGATGCTCCACGTGCACGCCGACCGGACCGGTCGTCTCGGGGATCGCAGGGTTCGCGCGCAGCAGGCCCATGAGCCGTTCGTAGGCAAGGATCATCGGCGTGGACGCCATGAGGTTGCCGAACGCCTCGCCAGTGGTGCGCGTGACCGACAATCCCGTCATGATGCCCACCAACGCGGCCGGGATGCTCGACACGGACGCATGGCCGGACGTCAGGATCAGCCAGAACGCGCCGCCCGTCAGCACGGCGAACACGAGCGAACTCACACCGGTCAACTGCACCGTGCGCCACGAGATACGCTCCCACATGCCGGCCATATTGAAATAGCGCACGCGCGCCTGCGCAGGGATGCCGAACGAACCGGCCGTGGCCGCGATCTCCGTGCTCGACGGAGGATAATCCAACAACCGCTCGAAATAGTTCGCCCGACGCGACTCCCTGCCGCGCTTGGGCCATAACTCGTTCGTGAGCTTCTCCACGCCGAACTGGGCCAACAGCTCCGGGACCATCGCCAACGCGATCATCAGCGCCGCCAACGGATGCATATGCCACAAGGACGCGGCCAGCATGACCATCGACGCCAGCGCGCCCACCACTGAGGTCGCGTCCGCGGCCTGCGAAGCCACGTTGTACGGGATCGCGTCGCGCGCGGCCCGCACCTGCGTCGTCACCTCGTCGTCCAACGTCTGCGCGGGAGTCAGACGCGCCAGCGCGTCAGTCAGATCGGACTGGTATTCGGCCATCAATGGCTCCTGCAACAAGTCACGCATGTTCTGCGCCAACGACGACGACACCGACATCAACACCGCGCCCACCGTCAGCACCGCCAGGATCACCGCGAACCGGCCCACGCCCAGCCCCGACCCCATACCAAGCCCGTCCGGGCCGCACGCCCAACCGATCAGCCACACCTGCAACGACGGCATCGCCATCATCACCAACATCGACAGCCACATCACCACCGTACGCACCGGACGCCTACGCAACGCATACGCACTCGTCCACCACGACGTCGCCACCGCATCACAAAACGGCCGGAATCCCGCGACAATCAGCATTTACAACACCTTCCCACAATAGCGAAACGCAGATGCAATGATAGAACACTATGCTCTCGGCAAAGACACCACCCTACACACCGCAACTTTCCAATGACGCCTCATGACCAGCTCGGAACCGGTCCGACAACAGAATCATTGAGCACCTCCTTATCGACCGCCATCACAAATATCGCCTGCATCGCACCACCAAGTCACTGATCACTCATTAACCAGCATCGTGAGCATATACATCGGCAAATATGTGACGCCTTCCTCTTGGAACACGTTGGTTTCCGCGAACACCATCGCCTTGTCAATGGTGTAGCCGTCAGCGCTCAACGCATTGTCAAGCGCCGCATGAGAACGGTAATATCTGCCCGACTTAATCTCCAGGGCCAAAACATCACCATCATCGGTCTCTATCAGGAAATCCAGTTCGCCAATTCCTTTTTTCGTAAAGTAATACAGATTGGTGAATCCATGCGCGGTAAGTTCCTGAGCCACGACATTCTCATAGACTCCCCCCATGTTCATCGCAGCCTGACCATCCAGTATGCCCAGTGCTGACTTTTTTCCATACGAGCTGGTCAGCAATCCAACATCGGAATAGAACAGTTTTAGCAATCGACGTTCTTTGCTGGCTCTCAGCGGGGCCACGGGGGCGGCAACATTAAATACGGGCAACGCAACATTAGCACGGGTAAGCCAAAGGAATTCATCTTCAATCTGCGAGAATCGTTTGACTTCGGCAATAGAACTGACTTGGAATCTGCGATTTTGACTTTGCAGTTCACTAGGGATAAGTCGATACATTTCTTGAATGACCAGTCTCTTATCCTTCGGCGCATACTGCTTAATGTCATGCTCATAGTATGCGCGAATATTGGTCTGAATCGCACGCACTGGATCGATGACCTTGCTCTCAACAAACGAAGTCACTGCAGCCGGCATACCACCGACTAACAGATACCGGTGGAACAAATCCGTCAAACGCTGATGGACAAAATCAGGAACGAGTTTTACGGCACCGTAACTGTCACGAACAATGTCGAAGACGGTTTCCGACAGTCCCAGTGCCCAACAGAATTCTTCAAAATCCAGTGGATACATGATAAATTCATCCAAGTATCCGACAGGCAGGGAGCGCACATCCTCCAGTTCTACGCCCAATAATGAGCCGGAAAGAATATAGTCATAGTCTCCCCGGTCCACCAGTCCTTTGATAAAAGTGACAATCTGTGGACATGCTTGAATTTCATCAATGAAGATAAGCGTCTTCCCTACAACCAACGGCCCTTGTGCAGCAACAGAAATACGCAGCATCAAATCATCGGGATTGGTGGCTTGCGCAAACGAACGACGCACGCTGTCATCAAGCAATAGGTTGAACTCAGCCATATGCTCATACTCGTTCTGCCCAAATTCCTCAACCAGATACGTCTTCCCAACCTGCCGTGCACCAGTAATGAGCAATGCTTGGTTGGTCTTATGCTCTTTCCAGAAAGCAATACGCTGATATGCCTTGCGTTTCAACATGTTCCACCCCTTCGTTTCACACTCGTCTGATTTTGTAATATCCTGTATTTTACACTTATCAAGTTCTATAAATGCCGTATTTTCACATTCGTCACAATCTATAAGTAGATGATTCTCACACTCGTCACAATCTGCATACGGCCCATTTGCGCACTTGTCGGAATCAGCGCGGAACGCAGTGAAGCCCCTCGCTTGGAGGGGCTTCACTATCGATGGATGAGGATTTGCAAACGGGGTGATTACTTCGTCTCGGCCGCGGTGAGCATGGCCTTGGTGACCTGCTCGTAGAGATTCTGATAACCGCCGGGCGTGGAAGCTGGCAGCACCACGGTCTTGGTGTTGTTCGATTCGCTCAACGAGCGCATCACGTCAAGATACTGGTTGAACAGCACCACGTTGTTCACGTCGTTGATACTCATGCCCACGGCCTGCAGGCTCTTGATCTGGTCGACGATACCGTTGGCGATCTCACGGCGGTAGTTGGCCTGGCCTTCACCCTGCAGTCGGGTCTTCTCGGCTTCGGCGGCGGCCTGGGTCTCGATCTGGATGCGTTGGGCCTCGGCGCGCTGGCGGGTGGCTTCCTTCTCGCGCTGGGCGGCGTTGATGGAGTCCATCGCGTTCTTGACCTGCGGGCTCGGGTCGATGGCGGTGATCAGCGTCTTGACCACGGTGAAACCGAACCGGCTCATCTCGGCGCCCACGGTCTTCTGCACGTCGAACGCCACATCGTCCTTGCGGGCAAAGGCATCGTCCAAGGTCAGGGCCGGAATGGCGGAACGCAGCGCGTCCTCCATGTAGCTTCTCAACTGACCGGCCGGATCGCGCAGCTCGTAGTAGGCGGTTGCCACGTCGTTCGGGTTCACGCGGAACTGGGTGGAAGCCACGACGGTGACGAACACGTTGTCGAGCGTCTTGGTCTCCAGCTGCACGTTGAGCTGGTTGACACGCATGTTGGTTTTCATGGCGATGCGGTCGACGAACGGGATACGAATATGGATGCCGGCGAACTGGACCTTCAGATACTTGCCGAATCGTTCGATGATGTATGCCTGCTGCTGCGGCACGATGAACAACGAGGCGAACAGCAGCACGATGATGATGGCGAGGATGACAAGAAAGGTAATCATCGCTCCCCCAAAAATCACGGACATGGCTTTCCTTTCAGTACACGTCGGGACCGCCTTCGGTTCCGGCTGGTGATTCCCATCGTATCAGCCGACGGACAAATCGCCCGGAATTGTACGCATTTGTGTACGGACGCGATTCGGCAACGCATCTGGCGAACAGTCTCGTACCGTTGGGCGCTACCTGACCTCGCCCAGCCGTGCGAGCGCACGTTGCGCCGTGGTGGCCAGCGCATCCGCACCGGTGGCGATGGCGTCGAGCTTGGCATAGAACGTGGGCCCGTGCATCGGCCGGTCGCCGTTGCCGACGCCGAGATGGACGAATGCGCCCGGCGCCTTGGCGAGGTAGTACGAGAAATCCTCGCCGCCGAGCGATGGCTGCGATGGCCGGACGTCCAGTCCCAGCTCGCTGGCCGTGGCGGCGAACAGAGCCGACCAATCGGCATCGTTGACGACCGACGGCGAGCCGTACTCCCATGCGAAGTCCGCGGTGACGCCGTATGCCGCGGCGGTGCCCTGCACGATGGCCTGCAGCCGGTCGTGGATCAGCGTGCGGTCTTCGGGGAATGCGGTGCGCGCGGTGCCTTCGAGGAAGGCCGTCGCCGGAATCACATTCCAGGTGCTGCCCGCCTCCACATGCGTGACGGTGGCGACGCGGGGATGCACCGGGTCCACGTCCTGCCCGGCGATCGACTGGATGCCTTCGATGAGTGCGGCGGCCACGCGAATCGGGTTGGCCCCGCCGTTGGGATGAGCGGCATGGCTGCCTCGCCCATGCACGGTGATGCGGTATTTGTCGACCGCGCCGCTGTCCGGCCCGGCGGAGATGAACGCGGTGCCGGGCTCGCCCTGGTTGGTGTCATGCGTGCCGAAAAACGCCTCGACATCGTCCAGGGCTCCCGTGTTGATTACGGTGACCGCGCCGGTGGGCACCTCCTTGGTGGCGGCCAGCTCCTCGGCCGGCTGGAAGATCACCTTGACCTCGCCGGTGAAGTCCGCCTTGCGCTCGTTCAGCAGTAGTGCAGCACCTAGCGCGACGGTCAGGTTGTAGTCATGCCCGCAGCCGTGTAGATAGCCCTTGTTCAGCGACTCGTACGGCACGCCGGTCTGTTCCAGGATGGGCAGCACATCGATGTCCCCACGCACCGCCACCACATGGCCGACACCCGCGGACTCGCCCTCGCCCCGAATAATGGCGATGAGCCCGGTCTTCAGCCCGCTGTCCAGAATCTCGATGCCATGTTCATCCAGGATCTCCTTGATGTGCGCCGTGGTTTCGGTCTCCTGATACGCCGGCTCGGGATGCTGATGGAACCACGTGTAGTACGTTTCCAGCTGACGCTGCAGTTCAGTGTTCGTCATATTGTTTCCCCCGTCTTTGATGTTCAGCATGGATGCCCTGCACCCATACCACCACGTTCCGGCACAGGCCACGCCCCCACCCGCATACGAAAAATCTATACCACCCGCCAATTCAGGCGATCGTGCGGTATTTGGGGTGGCTTGCGGGAATCGAATCCAACAGACTCTTGGTGTACTCATCCTGGGGATGGTCGAATACGTCATGCACCGAACCGGATTCCACAATCCGCCCATTATGCATGACCAGAATCGACGAGCAGATATGCTCCACCACACTTAGGTCATGGGAGATGAACAGGAACGATACATCACGAGTATGTTGCAGTTCGCTGAACAGGTTGATGATCTCTGCCTGGATGGATACGTCCAAGGCGGACACCGGTTCGTCAGCCACCACAAACTCCGGCTGCAAGGCCATGGCACGGGCGATGACGATGCGCTGTCGCTGACCGCCCGAAAACTCTTGCGGGTACCGATTGAGGCAGGAGGAGTCCATGCCGCACAGTTCCAGCGTTTCCACCACCTTATCGGTGACGTCACGTTTCGTGGCCAGCTTGTGATGCAGCAACGCCTCTCCGATGGCCGAGCCGATCTTCAGCCTTGGGTTAAGCGCACTGTATGGGTCTTGGAACACGTACTGCATGCGGGTGCGCATTCGGGCCAGTTTGGTATTGCTGAGCGAGAAGATATCCTCGCCGCCGAACAGCACCTCACCATCGGTTTTGGCATCGAGACGCAGCACCGTCTGTCCGGTAGTGGTTTTGCCGCTGCCTGACTCCCCCACCAGGCCGACCGTTTCGCCGCGATACACGTCGAAGCTGGCATCGTCCACGGCCTTTTTCACATTGTTGCCACGCAAGCCGAAACCATGCACCCGTTCGTAGTATTTCTTCAGATGGCTTACGTGAAGAATAGGCTGGCCCTGATGCTCCTTAGTCTGGCATGAATCGTCAGTGCCGGACCGGGAGCGTTCACCCACCTCGGCAATCGAATCGTCTTCCACGGTGGTGGCCAAGGTGCTCCAGTCCTGTGGCTGGGTGATTTCACCGTCATCCACTTCCCGCATGACCTCATGCAAAGTGGGCAACCGCTTGAGTTTTTGCCCGATGATGGGTCGGGTCAACAACAAGGCCTTGGTATATGGATGCTTGGGATGGTCGAAGATGTTCTCCACCGTGTTGCGTTCCACGATATGACCGTCATACATGACCAGTACGTCATCCACGATTTCGGCCACCACGCCCAAATCGTGGGTAATGAACAGCACCGACAATCCGATTTCGTTCTTGAGTCGGACCAACAGACGCAGAATCTGAGCCTGCACGGTAACGTCCAATGCCGTGGTCGGTTCATCGGCGATAAGCAGGCGGGGCTCGCAGCACAAGGCGATGGCAATCATCGCTCGTTGCAGCATGCCACCGCTCAACTCATGCGGGTAGGCCGTCATGATGAGTTCGGGGTTCGGCAGTTCGACACGTTTGAGCCATGCAATCGCCTGTGTCTCGGCTTCCGGACGGGGAACATCGGCATGGGCCAGAATGGTTTCAACAAGCTGGTCGCCAATGGTGAACACCGGGTCAAGGGAATGCATCGGTTCCTGGAAGATGAGCCCGATATCGGCACCTCGCACCTCGCGCATCTGCTTGACATCCAAGGTCAGCAGATCACGCCCTTCGAACAGCACTTCGCCGGATTCGATGCGGCCGGGCCGATCGATCAGATTGATCAAAGACATGGCCGTGGCGCTTTTCCCGGAACCGGATTCGCCGATCAAACAGCACACGCGTCCTCGGCGAACGTCAAAGCTGATGTTATCCACGGCTTTGCGTACGGAGCCGTCATCCGGATAAAAGTATGTTTTCAGGTGGCGCACACCAAGTACGATGTCATCGGAATCATCGACTTTGTCCTCTTTATGTGCTGTTTTGTTTGATACTATAATGCTCATAAATGTTCCCTCGTGTTACCTGCACGTGTTACCTGCACCGTGGTGCATGACCGCATGATTCGGATTATTCGACCACATGTCACGAATACTGTTTGGGGTCGAAAGCGTCGCGCAACCTGTCGCCAATGGTGTTGATGGCGATGACCGTGGCGAACACCGCGATACCAGGCGAGATCCATAGCCAAGGATGCATCTGGAAATCGATGAGGTTGTTGGCCGCCGAAATCATGTTGCCCCAGGAAGGCGTCGGCTGCATGACACCGAGGCCAAGGAAGCTCAAGGCGGATTCGTTCATGATGCCGTTGGCGGTGGCCAGCGTGGCTTCAACGATAAGAATCGGATACGTGTTCGGCAGTATGTGTCGGAACAATTTGGAGCCCAGGCCCAGACCGAGTACATCTGCGGCCCGCACATACATCCGCTCACGGATGGAAAGCACCTGTCCTCGAATCATACGAGCAATGCTCGGCCATCCGACAAAGCTCAGCATGATGACCACGAAATACACCTTGGCGTCATTGGGCACTTTGAAGGCGCTGAGCAGGGCCGCGATGATGAACATAAGCGGCATGCTCGGAATGGACAGCACGATATCAGCAATGCGCATGATAATGCCGTCCACCCAGCCGCCGAAGTAGCCGGATACGACACCCAATACCGCGCCGAATACCACTGAGACAATCATCGAAATCAGACCGATAGCAATGGAGATTCGGCCGGCGTACATCACACGGGTGAATACGTCTCGACCATAATTGTCGGTGCCAAGCAGATGAGCCAGACTCGGCCCCTGCTTGATGTTCATCACGTCGTAATCCTCGAACCCGTAGGGAGAGAGCAGAGGACCGACATAGCTGATCAGCACGATAATCGCCAAGATGGTCAATGCGATGATCGCGGACCGGTTGTGCAGGAACGAACGCATCGCGTCACGCCACAGCGAGCCACCGGCGCAAGTCGTATCCCGAGCGAGTTTTTCATCCCGTTCGGCATTGGTTTTGCGGGATGCGAATGGCAGTCGAACGCTCACTTGGCACTCCCCTTTGCTCGCGTGATACGTACACGAGGATCGGCCATCGTGTACAAAACGTCGGCGATGAAATTGCCCACAACCGTCAGAATGGCCAGCAGCATGGTAATGGACATCAGCAACGCATAGTCACGGGTGGTCACCGATTCGAATTGGATGCGTCCGATACCCGGCCAGCTGGACACCTGCTCGGTGATGATCGCGCCCGAGAACAGGGCCGGCAAACGGAATCCCAGCAGGGTAATCGCCGGCAGCATCGCGTTTTTCAACGCGTGCTTGTAGATGACCTGTGATTCGGGCAATCCTTTTGCTCTGGCAGTACGAATGAAGTCCATACTCAGGGTATCCAGCATGCTGGTGCGGAAGTAACGGGTCAACGGGCCGAAGTTCACGCATACGATCACCAGCATCGGCAGGATGGCATGGTGCAGTACATCGAACCAATACCGTGCTCCCGTGTAGATGGATCCGATGGTGATCAGTCCGCCGACCGGCATGATGCCGAGATTGATGGAGAAAGTCTTGATAAGCACCAAGCCCACGAAGAACGATGGCAGCGACATCACCGCAAACACGACGAAAGTGATTATGCGGTCAAACAGTGAATACTTGTGGCGGGCGGAATAGATGCTCACCGCGATGGCCAAGGCCCACGCGATGATGAATGCCCCGAACGACACGAGGAACGAGTTCCAGATATAGGTGCCGATGACCTTGGATACCGGCTGGTTGTATTGCATGGAGAAACCCCAGTCACCATGCAGCAGTTGACTTACCCACAAGAAGTAACGTTCCAGAACCGGCTTGTTGAGGCCATAGGCCTCACGCAATTGGTCGAGTCGCACCTGGGTGAGTTTGGTGTCTCCGGAGAAGAAATCACCTGGCATCATCGCGAACAGCGCGAAGACCAGTATGGATACGCCGATGAGGGTGGGTATCATCAGCAGAAAACGTTGGAGCGTGTAACGTAGCATGGATTAATGAGCCTTATGCCTAGTGGGGGTTTGGGTGGAAGGCGGGATGTCACTCTGCACGGCGAGACGCCTCGTGACACAGACCTATTGGGTCCATGCCGCGAGGCGTCATCTCGTGTGGAATGTCGTCACTGGTTCTTGATGGACAGCTTTGCCAGCTGAATCGCCGAGTCACCGGTTCCGCGGAAGAACTTGTCACCATTCTGAATACGATCGTTCCAGGCATTGAAGCCCTTGATGTATCCAATGAGCAGATACGGCGGATCGTTGCTGAGTTCCTGATAGATCTTCTGATAAATCGGCTCACGGCTGGCGCGGTCGGACTTGGCGATGCTTTCCTTGACCAGCTTACGAACCGTGGCATTGTCGTAGCCGTTATCATTGACCTGCGGGTCAGTGGTACCGAATGGCTTGACCGCTTCATACGGATCGTTGATGACCGAGGTACGGAAGGTAATCAAATCGTAGTCACCGGACTTCAACCGCGTGGTCTCCGTGTTCTGATCGGTGACCGTGGCCTGCAGGTCGACGCCGATCTTCTTCCACTGTTCCTTGCCGATGCTGATGATCGGGTCGGTCTGGTCCTTGGTCACGTAGACCAGGCTGAGCTTCTTGCCGTCCTTCTCACGAATGCTGTCGGGGCCCTTCTTCCAACCAGCCTTGTCCAGAAGCTCGTTGGCCTTGTCGGGATTGTATTCGTAGGTGTTCACGCCCTTGGTGGAGTATGCCCAGTTGCTCGGCGGAGCGTATACATTGGCCACTTCGCCGTAGCCCTTGTACCAAGCGGCGACAATCTGCTTGCGATCGAGGCCGTAGTACAGCGCCTGACGCACTTCCTTGGTTAGGTATGGCTTCTTGGTGTTGAACTCGGAATAGGAGTAGTACGGATTGGTACGGATGTTCACATCCGACCAACCGAAGTCCTTGAGCTGGGACAGCACATCGGAATCCGGAATGAACACGTCGGTATCGGTATCGCCATTCTGGTAGGACTGGAGCGCCGTGTCATCGGTGACGACCTTGAAGATTAGGTGTTCGATCTTTGGCTTGCCGCCATAATAGTTCGGATTCGCCTTGTATCGCACTTCCTGGCCGGGCACGTACTTGTCGAGCTCGTAGGGACCGGCACCCAGTGGCTTGTCGTAGAACTGCTGCAGGTAATAGAGCTTGCCGCGCTGGTAGTCCTTGCCGTAGTACTTCTTGGACAGCACGTAGCTGCCGATGGTGGTTAGCGCCACAGGGTTGACTTTTTCGGTGGTGACGGAAACGGTCTTGTCATCCACGACCTTGATGCCGGAAATCGAATCGGCCTTGCCGGATTGGTAATCCGCAACACCCTTGATGCCGATGTCGGTAAAGTCGGCGAGGCCGAAGTTGTAGGCCGGGTCATTTTCAAGGGTCAGCGTGAAAGCCACATCGTCGGCGGTCACTGGAGTTCCATCAGAGAACTTCGCGCTGTCGCGAAGATGGTAGGTGTAGGTGAGGTTGTCTTTAGACACTTCCCACGATTTGGCCAGATCGCCCACGGGGTTGCCGTCCTTGTCATAGACGACCAATGCGGCGAAAATCGGCTGATTGATGTTCTCATCCCATGCGTTGCGGTAGAAGTACGGCAGGAACACGCCACCTGGGTTCTTGATGGCGGCAACGAACGTGTCGGTACGCTTGTTGGCGTTGGCCGGGCTCTTGGACGGGTCCGTAGCCTTTATCGTCTCGTTCTTGATGGCCTGCACGTTACCCGAAGATTGAGTGGCACTGTTGTTCTTGGAATTGCCGGCCGCACCGCATCCTGCGAGCACGGTGGCGGCGACGAGTGTCACCGCCAATGCTTTAATGCCGCGGGCAATAAGCTGCGGCTTGGTTGATATTGCCATGTTTCCCCTCTTGTTGCGTGAACGCAATCATGTCTCACCGGAACTGATCATTGTGGAATCACACCGATTCGTCCGATGACTGATTGCCAGTCAAGATGACGCGGAAGTCTGATGTCGCGCATTCGTTCCTCTCGCGTTCCGTTTCCCGACCTTAACGCAAAATGATTGCAGTCTGACCGGTGTTGTTATATCGTTCGTTTATACGAAGCTATGGCTTCACGTTTTTCAGTCGTTTTGTGGGGTCCAAGTCCGAAGAACAGCATCCCCGCGTTGTCAAGCCGCCACGGACTGGCAGGTCGGCAGCGATTGCGGGACCCAGTGTCGCCAACCGTCCAAGGTTTGGCAGGACAGCGACGCTCACGACACGTCAGCGTAGTCAAGAGGCCAGTCCATGGCGACTCGGCGACGCTAAGACGCCTTTTAGCGTCGTTATCCGACCAAACACTGGCAAGGTAGCGCCGCTAAGCGGTTTGAGCGTCGCCGTCTTGCCAGCTTTTGGCAGGTTGGCGACGCAAGCATCCATGAGCGTCGCCAACCGGCCAAGGTTTGGCGGAATGGCGACGGCTGAATGGTAGGCATGGCCGTTTTGCTTCTGTAATCTGTATTCGTTCGGAACATATACGAAAAGAGCCAGTAGCTTATGTCACCGACCCTTAGATATGAATGGCGGAAACCTCAGAAAGAGGGCTGAGGCGAAACTACTTCAGCTCGCCCAGAGCCTCAAGCTTGTTCTTGATGTCGAGCGCGGAGGGTTCGACCTGGAAGGCGCCGTCCGAGTAAAGGACGACGGGGATGTGCTTCTGGCCGCTGATGGCGACCGCGCGGTCCGCCGCGCCTTCCTCGGTTTCGATGTCGTGCCAGTTGAATGCGGCGCCGAGATCGTTCAGCGCGGCCTTGGCACGGTGGCAATCGCCACACCAGCTGGCTCCGTACACGTCAATGGCCATGTTTGCTCCTTTGATCGTAATTGCTCGTTATGGTTCATCGTCGTCACGAACTTTGTCGTGAGTGATGAAACCCATCAGAAGTGCGCGTTGAGTTTCTTCTCGCAGTACTGCTGCAGCCAGGTGAGCACCGTGCTGAATAGCAGGTAGATCAGGCCCACCTCGATATACAGTACCAGCGGCTCGTAGTAGACGGCCACCACGCGCTGGGCGGCCATGAACATCTCCACCACGGTGATGTTGGCGGCCAGCGACGTGTCCTTGACCAGTCCGATGAACGTGTTGAACAGTGCGGGGAAGGCCGAACGGAACGCCTGCGGCAGCACAATGCGCCGCATGATCGTCACGTACGGCATGTTGACCGCGTATCCGGCCTCAAGCTGGCCTTTCGGCACGGCCAAAATCGCGCCGCGCAACGTTTCCGAAGCGTACGCACCCACGTTGAGCGAGAACGCGATCACGGCGGACGGCAGCGCGGGAATCGTGATGCCGATGGAGGGCAGGCCGAAGAAGATCACGAATAGCTGCACCAGCAGAGGTGTGCCTCGGAACACCCACACGTACACCCAGGCGATCTGCGCCGCGACCGGCACTTTGGCCACGCGGATCAGCGCGACGATGATCGCCAGCAGCAGGCCGAGGGCGAATGAGATCAGGGTGAGCGGGATGGTCACGGTAAGTCCCGGAATAAGGAGCTTGCCGAAGGAATCCACCACTATCGACCATACCCGTGCGTCCATTGCCTTGTCCTTTGCCTGTGTGATGCGGTTATTGCGTTGTTACGGTACCTGATACGGCGGCCGTCACTCCTGTGAGAAGTCCTCGCCGAAGTACTTCTCGGAAATCTTGGTCAGGGTGCCGTCCTTCTGCAGCTTCGCGATGGCGTCGTTCACGACCTTGACTAGGTCGTCGCCGCCCTTGCGAAACGGCAGCTGGGCGGCCGGCGTCTTCTCGGACTTGGCGGCGATCTTGATGTTCGCGTCCGGCTTCTGCTTGAGGTAGTCGAGCACGGCGAGACCGTCGTTGAGGGTCACGTCGGCACGGCCGGACTGCAGGGCCTCGACGGCCTGGCCGAAGTCGTTGACCTGCACGATTTCGGCGCCCTTCTCCTGGGCGGTCTTGTTCCAGTTGCTGGTGCCGGTTTCGGCGGCCTTCAGGCCTTTGACTTCCTCGAAGGACTTGACGCCCTTCGGGTTGTCCTTGGTGGTCACGACCACGCCGTACGAGTAGGTGTACGGCTCGGTGAAGTCGTACTTGGCCTTGCGCTCGTCGGTGGCGCTGATCTGGTCGGCGACCGTGTCGTACTTCTTGGCGTCCACGCCGGCGAGCAGCGAGTCGAAGCTGCCCTCGGCGAACTCGGCCTTGACGCCGATCTCCTTGGCGATGGCGGTGGCCACCTCCACGTCGTAGCCGGTCAGTTCGTTGGTCTTGGAATCGTGGTAGCTGAACGGCGCGTAGGTGCCTTCGGTGGCGAACACGATCTTGCCAGCGGACTTGACCTGCTCCAGCGCGCTGGTCGAGGTCTTGCCGGAGGCGGACGAGCCGGAATCGCCGGCGGACGACGAGCCGCACGCGGCCAGCGAAAACAGCACGGCTACGCCGGACAGCAGGGCCACGGCCTTGCGGAACACTCCATGGGTATTGGACATGATGACAAACCCCTCTCTTGGTTGGTCTCTCATTGGTTGATCTATTAGGGAAAATCTTGGATGCAATGCCGATGGCGACGGCGATGCCGCTGGGCACGCCTGCCGCCTCATCGGATCGTCAGGCGGCCGCCGGAATCATCAGCACGTTGTTGGTGGACGACAGGAACTCCGCAGTTCGCTGCTGCGTAGGGTGCTCGAAGATCTGCTTGGGATCTCCCTGCTCGACCACGTGCCCGCCTTCGATGAACACCACGCTGCTCGACGCCTCGTAGGCGAAGCGCATCTCGTGGGTGACCATAAGCATGGTCATGCCGTCCCGGCCCAGCTGCTTGATGACCTCAAGCACACCGGTGACCATTTCCGGGTCCAGGGCGGAGGTCGGCTCGTCGAGCACCAGCAGTTCCGGGTTGAGCGCCACGGCGCGGGCGATACCCACGCGCTGCTGCTGGCCACCGGATAGCGTGCTCGGGTACCGGTCGGCAAAGTCCGCCAGACCGACCCGGTCAAGCTGTTCGAGGGCAATCTTGCGCGCCTGTTCCGGCTTGACGCCGCGCGAGTAGATCAGCCCCTCGGCCACGTTCTGCAGGGCATTTTTGTTGAGGAACAGGTTGTAGTTCTGGAACACGAACCCGATCTTCGAACGCACCTTGCGGATGTCGGCGGTGTTGGTGGTGGTCAGGTCCACCGGACCGTCGCCGAAGTCGACGGTGCCGGAATCGGCCTGCTCAAGGAAGTCCAGAATACGCAGCAGCGTGGACTTGCCGGAGCCGGACGGCCCGATCACCGTGACCACATTCTGACGCGGGATGTCGAGGTCGAGCCCGTCCAGCACCCTGGTGCCGTTGAAGCTCTTGCTCACCGATCTGATCTGGATCATCCGGGCCTTCCTCCTCCTGTCTGCGGTCCGCGTTGTGGTCTCGCCGATCGCATCGTCATTCGCCCACCCTAGTGCGAAGTCGTCGACGGCGGACCGGCGTGGCTATACGAGTTACCTATAGAACGCTATATGCGCGGCATGCGTATGAGGTGCGCCATATGGCGTTCGATGAGCGGTGGCAAGACAAGGACATCGGCCCCCGCATTCATCGGTCGATACCCGACAAATGCTGGAAACAATTGGAAAAACGGCTCGGAATTTCGTATACCCAAGCACTTCGGCACCGTGCTGCATCTGGTGGTTCCGATCATCGGCCTGATCATGTTCACGGCACAGCTCATCCTGCTGTTCATGCCGTTGCCCGCCGCGTTCACCAATATCTGGGGCATTCTTTCCACTTTGCTCATGTTCCCGCTGTTCCAGCAACTCATGGACCTTGCCACCGGTAACGTCGATGCGGAGGAAAGCGGCAAGCAGCTGCACTTCCAGTAAGTGGCATACCGGTCCGGTGAAAAGAACGCCGGCCCAAAGAACGATGTCCGGCACACGCCACCATGGTTTTCCCTTGGGGGTGTCGCGCGTGGCAATCTTTGCCACGCGCGACACCCCCGTATTGCCAGTGCAGATAGGCCCAGGGTCATGCCTCGCGAAGGATACGCAGATGCTCGTCATCCGGGCGAGGCGGAATCGTGCAGCTCGGGGCGAGCAGGAACGGCCTGCCCCGACGCTCATCGAGCGTCGCCTTCACCTGATGGCGGAGTTCGTCCGCATCCGTGCCTTCGCCGATGAGCACGGCGTCAGGGCCGCCCACCGCCACAGCATTGAAGTCGTCGCTGATCGGCGGATTGCCGGGGACGTACTGATCCCATTGCAGGAAATCGATGTCATAATCGGCGAACCAGTCAGGATTGGCGTGGTCACGGCAGGTATGCAGCAGTTTCACGCCGTCGCCGACCGCCTCCAGAATACGTTCATCATAGGGGCGTGCGAGTTTGAGGAACTGTTCATGGGTGAAGTACCCACGGCTCGCCATGCCGGTTTCAGCGTAGAAGACGCCATCGAGGCCGGCACCGCTCTGCTCCACGGGCGCAAGAGCCGTTCGCACGTAGTCCACCAAAGTCTCGGTAATGGCATCAAGTGCCTTGGCTGTCGCACGTTCGTCGGTAAACAGCAGTTCGTCCTTGGTGAGTGTGGGGGCTATGCCGTAGAGCGCCTTGCCATTGATGCGAGGCAGTCCGGCAAGGCCGAGCAGCACGGTGAGCGGGGAGAACACGGTTTCGAGAATCGCCCTATCGGGGAGTTCCCGGCGGATGATGCGCGCGGAGGCAAGCTGGTCCGCAAACGGTTTCGCCGATGTGGGATCGAGCGGCGTGATCTTCGCCAGATCACCCGTCTCATGCACCGGCACGTCGAGCAGGCGCGGGGAACGTCCGGTACCATAGTCGTTCGGATCGAAACGCGCGCCCCAGCTTTCCGTGTAGTAGGCGCTGCGCGGGTTGATCTTGACCCAATCCCAGTCCCACTTGCGCACAAAGTTGATGTGCGCCCAAGCCTGGCGCTCGACATCGTATTCGTTGCCGATGAAGTGCTGCCAAGCGCTGGTCAGATACGGCACCGTGCCCTTTCCGGCTGCAAGGTCGTGGAACTCCTGCCTACGGTCTCGACTCATGGTATTCCCTTTCATGGTGATGATGGCCGCGGTATGGTGCCTTACCCCGTCGTGCGGCAGACGACGGGAAGGAAAAATCATTGGAATGAATGGCGTGCTGGCTGTTTCACCAAACGGTCGTTGGCTACAATCGCGCTTCGACCAGCGAGGCGTCACGTCGCTTCAAGTACCAGTTCATGAGCAGGAACAGCACACCGCACACCAGCCAGTAGACCAGTGCAGTGGCACTGTACGACGCCATATAGTCGCCGTTCAGGCCCGCGATGAGTTTCGCTTTGGCGAACAGGTCGATCACGGCAATGGTAAAGCCCATCGACAGCGCCTTGAGAATGTTCAGGAACTGGTTGAACAGGTTCGGCAACGCATACACGACCGCTTGCGGGATGATGATGTGTATTGCCTTCTGCCAGCGTGTGTAGCCGAGCGAATCAGCCAGTTCCAATTGGTTGGGATCGATCGAGGCCAGCGATGCCTGCACGGTCTCCTGCAGGTATGCGGCATAGACCAACGCAAACGTGAAGATGAGCACCACATCGGCGCTGACGGAATTCTTGCTCACATGGAAGCCGACCGTATTGAGCAGAGAGGACGACCACTGCGGCAGCAGATAGTACCAGAACAGCAGCTGCACCAGTATGGGGGTGCCGCGGAAGAACGAGGTGTACAAGCGCAGCAGCTGGGCAAGCACGGGCACATGTGCACGCAGGGCAAGTGCGATCGGCGTGCCCAGTACCAGTCCAATTGCGAGAATCGCCACAGCCCGCAGTAGCACGGCTGGCACCACACCCAGTATTTGGAGAAAGTATCCAAAGAATTGCATTGTCAATCGTTCCTGTCTTGACTCAGTCGTCTATCTCGTTCGCCCATTCCCGACCGTCTGCGCTCACACACGTGCGATGCCGGTCCGGTCGCGCGAAAGCGCATCAATGACCCGGTAGTATCGGTTGGACCGTTTGGCCAGATAAATCACTGCTTCAATAACCAACGCGGCGGCCCAATAGACCAAGGCGACCGCCAGATACACCTCTGACTGATGTACGCCGTAGTTGTTCGCCACCTTGATCGAGGCGAGACCCATCATGTCGATCATGCCAATCGTGTACAGCAGCGAAGTGTCCTTGAGCAGATCGACTGCGGCGTTGCCAAGATCGGGGATGGCGATGCCGATAATCTGCGGCAGCAACGTGCGTCGCCACAGCTGACCCTTGGAATAACCGAGTGAGTCGGCGAGTTCGAACTGGTCGGGCGTCACGCTCAGGTAGGCACCGCGCAAAATCTCACTCAGCCATCCGGCGTTGAAGAACACCAAGGTGACGCAGGCGAATGCGGTTTTGCTGGCCGAACTGATATCGATGCCGAAACCGAACAGCAGCTGTGGCAGGCCGAAGTAGATAAGGAACAGCAACAATACGATCGGCTCGCAACGCACGAAGGAGACGTAGATGTCCAGCAGTGTGGACAGCACCGGCAACCGATCGACCCTGACACGCAGAATCAGGTAGGCCAGGACGAACGCCACGGCGTAGCATCCCACGACGATGAGCAGCGTGTACGGCAGTTTCGCCACGAATGCCGAAATCAAGGATATCACGTATGCGAAATCCACGGCCATTCTCCTTTCACATTTCCTTGTATTTTCGGTGTTTTTTGCACGCTATGTGCGTTACGCGGCACACGTTCCCCGTGCGGCAGACCCATCACTTGTCGTACTTGAAGACGTCCTCGCCGTAGTCCTTGACGGCCAGCTGCTTCAAGGTGCCGTCATCCTTGAGCTTGGTGATGGCCGTGTTGAGTTCCTTGAAGAATTCGGGCTGCTTCTTGGAGACGAGGAAGTACTGACGATCCACTTCCACCGGTTCGGTGGCGCGGAACTTCACACCCAGGCTCTTACGGATCGCGTTCACGTCGAAGCTCTGCTCCGGCTCGATCACCGCATCGTATTTCTTGTCGACCAGTCCCTGGAAGTTCGCGGCCATCGTGATGTTGTCCTGATGGGTCACGTCGATTGCCTTGTCCGGGTGCTCGGCGTTGTACTTTGTGACGAGCTTGTTCACACCGCCGTCGGGTGAGATCGGCGCGACCTTCTTGCCATGCAGATCGTCAAGCGACTTGATGTCGGTGCGCGAAGGCAGCGTGTACACCTTCATCAGCGAGATGCCGGTGGTGTCGTCCGGAATGAGGTACTTCTTGACTCGCTCATCGGTTTTGAAGTAGCCACCGGTGATCAGTGCGTACTTGCCAGAGTCAATACCCACAGTTTCCGCGTCATCGGCCACTGCCTCGTACTTGAAGGTGTAGTCATTAAGATCCTTGTCGATGGCCTTGAGCACATCGACCTCATAGCCGGCGAGCTGGCCGCTGTCGTCGGTGTAGCTCAGCGGCTTGGAGTTCGCCGCCACAGCGATGTTGATGGTCTTGGCCCCGGAGTCCGCACCGGCGGATGCACCTTGGCCACCGCAGGCGGCGAGTGAGACAAGCGCTGCGATCGAGCAGGTCAAGGCGACGATGGAGCGCTTCCAATTGCGTGCCGAGCGGCGTGTACGTGTGGTGATGGTCATGATAGGAGTCCCTTCTCTTAAAACGTTGGTGAGTATGTGCGGTATATACGCGAGTGCGGTATATTTGATGTTCAGCTGTGCGACTCGACGAATTCGTCGACGCCGCTCAACCGGTGCAGCACACCCTGATCGAGTTCATATACCGCGGCATCAAGGCGACGCGCGAAGTCGATATCGTGCGTCACCACCACATTGGCGATGCCCTTGTCCGCCAAGGTGCGGACCATCTGGCAGACCTCACCGACCAGTTCGTGGTCAAGTGCGGACGTCGGCTCGTCGAACAGCACGACCTTGGGTTTTGCCGCGAGCGCGCGGGCAATGCTCACGCGCTGTTTCTCGCCACCGGACAATTCTCGCGGCATAGCGTCGCCTTTGTCCCCCAGGCGGAACAGTTCAAGATTGCTCTGAGCGATCTGTTCCGCCTGATGCCGGTCATTGCCGTGTACGAGGCGCAATGGTTCGACGATGTTCTCCAGCACCGTCCGATGATTGAACAGCGGATAGGTCTGGAATACCGTGGCTATTGCCTTGCGCAGTCGCAATACGTCGGCCGAACTGACGTTCGGTGCCGTCACGCTGTGGCCGTCGAGCGAAACCGTGCCCCGATCAGGCCGCTTAAGGAACGTGATGTTCTTCAGCAATGTGGATTTGCCCACGCCCGAAGGCCCAAGGATCACAGCTGTCTCGCCGGCGTTCACCGTAAGGTCCACGCCGTCCAGGATGGTGCGGCCCTTGACTCTGTACCCAAGGTCGGATAGTTGCAGCACGGTCTCCCCCATGTTCATGTATGTGCACTCACATGGCCGCGACGAATATGATGCCGACGCATATGTGATGTGCTCTTTCCCTGTGTGCCGCCCGTCAAGTCCCAACCATGACACATGCGGCGCACGCCGACGTATTATCCGGCAGCCGGTTTCACAATATACTATTCCAAACGACCGGAAACGCTCCCCGACCTATAGACGTTGGTTATCCGCTTCTATCAATCCGTTGCCGTGCTTGGCTCCGCCAAGGTCGGCACCATGTCATCCGGCTCGCTGAGACATCTCACTAAGATGCCTCACCATGTCACGTCATAAATTGCGTGTATGGGCCGTCATCCGCAAAACGACTAGCCACGCCGCGGCATCGTTGCGCGCGCTCCCCTATGATGATGCTAACGCCGAAGTTCGGCGCGAACCGACCGGTGCACAGAGGCCGGCGATAGCCGACGGGGGCGAGCACGATGTCGATATGGGGAAAGATATCCACATTCCTTGGCCTGGACGGACTGCCTACGAACAGCCCGGAATCCAAGTCACCCACGGACCACGTAACCGCGGATTCAATCGTCTTCGTGCCTCTCGGATGGGGCAGCATGTCCCAGCCCATCGTGATACATCCACGCAGACGCACCCGCACCACGGTGCCAACGCGCCTGCCACATGTGATGCACGGATCGTGCTGAATATAACGAAATGCAATAGGCCGGGTTGGCCATCATCTCATCATGGCGATGATGGCCAACCCGGCCTATTGCATCTTTGGTGCAAGCCCGTCATGTAGACAATCCTGCGCCCAATCATTTCATCACGGTGTTACCGCTCCAGTGGAATTAGCTGACTGTCTTTCCAGCCAATTTCAATCTCGTCTCCTCTTCGTATGTCATCAGAGGCGAATGTTGTGGATGGGACGGCTGCTATAAGCTCCTTACCGTGAGCATCGAATCGGCATTCCGCCTGTTCGCCCTGATAAGTAGCTATCGTCAGCGTCGCCTTAAAGCGATAATCCACTTGGCCTTCAACAGGATTGATCATAATCGAGGATGGACGTATCCCTACGTACGCAGGATCTTTCCCTGTTGCAAGATGAAGTGGGAACACAACGCCTTCCTCAGTTGCGAAGGTTCCGTTCGTATACTTCCTTCGAAACAGGTTCTTCACGCCGAGGAAGTCAGCGGCAAATGCATTACGTGGATGGTTGAACAACTCCTCGGGCGTCCCCTGCTGCTCGACACGGCCCTTGTTCAGCAACACGATGTCATCGGAAACCGAAAAGGCCTCTTGCTGGTCGTGCGTAACGAAGATGGTGGTAAGGCCCAACCTCTCGTGTAATTGTCTGATTTCAATTCGCATCTCATTGCGCAATTTGGCGTCCAGATTGCTCAACGGCTCATCCAATAGCAACAAATCGGGCTGGAGCACCAAGGAACGAACAAGCGCCACGCGCTGCTGCTGTCCGCCAGACAACTCTCCCGGGTATCTGTCACCCAGTCCTTTCAACTGTGTAATCGACAGTATTTCGCTGATGCGCTGTTGAATCTCGCTCTCATTGACATGATGCCGCTTCAAGCCATAGGCAACATTCTGCGCGACCGTCATATGAGGGAACAACGCATAGCTTTGGAATACTAAGATTGTGTTGCGTTTGTTTGCAGGCATCCGGGTTATATCACGCCCAGCGAGTTCGATCGTGCCGGAATCAGGTTTCAATAGCCCGCAAATCAGGCGCAGCGTAGTGGATTTGCCGCATCCACTAGATCCCAGAAGGGTGAGGAAATGCCCTTTTTCAAGGTCAAGATCAAGGCTGTCCAGTACCCTATTATCGCCATATGATTTAGACAAATTTCGAAGACTGACGTATGCCATTGATCTACCTCACGATATCTGCGATTTTCCAGTTTTCGTCAAGAGGCTTCTTGGTCTGTGTGGAGGCAGCGGCGAACGCCCAGTATTGCTCTAGGTTAGACATCACGCCCATTTTGTCTTTGTATTTGTCGCTAAACAGCACATCCCATGAGGTAGGCGCGTCCTTGATCTTGTCAGTGTTGTAGGCAAGAGTGATTGCGCTGTAAATCTGAGGGGCGAAGTATTGGTCGTCTTTGTATTCTGATTTGAGGTTAGCGAGATTACTGATGTCCTCGGCATCGAGTTTCGCCAATTTGGCGGACTGTTCCAATTGTGCGGTGCCCGTTGAGCCTGTAATCAACACATCAAAAGTGCCCTTATTGGAATTCTTTTCGGCAATGGCTTTAGCAATGTAATCGTTTGAATTGATACTTTCCGTATAAACAATCTTGACATTTGGCGCAACTTTGTGGAATTCAGGCTTCACGTATTGCTGTAACAGCTGCTTGTACTTCCACCAAATATAGCCACGGATACCGTGCCAGAAAGCTGTTCATCTTTCTTCCCGTTGGAAGTACCGGCGGCATTGTCTGTTCCACAACCTCCCAATCCGACGGTTAATCCCAGCGCCAGTACGGCTGCAATGGATGTTGTGATAGTGGATTTCATGGCCCTCCCCCTAATTATGTTCCATGAGTATGCATGCCATGCATGCGATTGGAGTATTGACGAATTATTTGATGATGCGAAGTTCAGTTGGCAGATGGTGCAGTAACTCAGGCAGGCCCTCGTCGTTAACGTGTACCAAGCTCTCGATGCGTACGCCTAATTCGCCAGACAAGTAAATGCCTGGCTCAACAGAAAATACGTTGCCGCTGACAATGGGATCTTTCACACTGGTGTTGACGGAAAATCCCTCATGGGTATCCAGACCGATACCGTGGCCGACCCGATGCGTGAAGTATTCACCGTAGCCATGCTGTTCGGTATATGCGCGGGCAGCGATATCCACGTCCTCCAACGTATTGCCAACATGTGCTGCAGCGATGCCACGCTGGTAAGCTTCATGCACTATGTCATACACCTCGTAGAACTTTTTGCTAGGCTCACCGAAGAATACCGTACGGGTTTCGTCGGAATGATAACCGTGGAATTCAGCACCATAATCCACAAGCAACAAATCATTCTCTTTGATAGGCGTGCCATCAACAACATGATGCGGCTGCGCGGCATTGGCTCCTACAGCCACCAAACCACTTCCCGGAGCACCCGCTAACTGCAACTGATGCTGAAGCTCCTGTTCGAACTCACGCTCTGTATGCCCAATCCATTCGGTGCCACGTGACAGTGTGGCCTGTAATGCTTGTTCTGCCCGATTGGCCGCTTCTTGGAGTAATTTGATTTCCGACGAATCCTTGACTTGCCGTAACGGATTAATCAATGCCGAAGCAAGCGAGTAGTGGATATTCCCAAAATGGTTTTGCAACGAAAACACCGTCATAGCTGCCGCAGTATCCTCCACCGCAATATGTTGTACAGATTTCACACCGATTTCGGCAAGATGATCAGACAACGCTGCATACGGGTCCTCTCCATCACGCCAGTACACCTTGTCAGCAATCTCCAACGGGTCGACCTGCAGACGATATAACTGATTGGCGATGATAAACGGTGCATGTTCCTGTGGAATTACCAACGCCAATAAACGTTCATCGCACCAATATGGATATCCCGTCAAATAACGAAAATCCGTGGAATGGGTCATCACGGTCACATCAATGCCGAGTCGAGCAGCATCATGTCTATTCAGTCATGTCTTGCCTTGTCTTGGTTGAAATTGTCACATCAATGCCGAGTCGAGCAGCATCATGTCTAACCCGTTCCAACCGATCAGAGAAAACGCTCATCGCATTTTCCTTTCCCCCCGGATAGATAATCCGAGATAATCCGCATCGATATTCCCCCTACATCGCTAACGGTCCAACATTGACAGGCAATGTCCGGTTTGCCGGTACCTGCATCTACGAATCCCCCTCGTATTGATTCCATAACCTAGCACGCATCGCACGCGCGTAAGGCGGCGTTGCTATACCAAACGCTTATGAATGATTATGCTGAGACTCTACAAAAAATCGTCATTCGTGGTGAAGAGATGAATTCGCGTGTGTGTAGAGTGCGGGACGCCATGCGAATTTCGACGTTTTTTGTCTAGCGTTCCACAATGTCTCCTACGAGCGGTTATCCTTCGCGATAGGAAATGGCATGATTCTGCGGTTTCCGTGATTGGTAGCGCGGGACGCCGCGCACGTCAAACGATTGATCTTGATGGCATCCCGCGTAAATGCGGGACAGCACGCAAAAGACGGCCAAAATCATCTGCTATCCCACAAACGTGAAGATATAAAAAAGTCGTATCCATGAAATCCGGCAAAAACCGCGTGCCATGGATACGACGAATCGGGATTAAGAGAGAACCGCTCAGTACGCCCCGGCAATCGCCTGATCAAGATCGGCGATGAGGTCGTCCGTTCCCTCCAGCCCGACGGACAGGCGGATGAGGTTGTCGCTCACACCTGCGGCCAGACGGTATTCGGTAGGCACCTCGCGGTGGGTGATGCGTGCCGGGTCTACGATGAGCGAGCGTGAGTCTCCGATGTTCGGCACGTAGGAGAATACCCTGGTTCCATCGAGGATACGCCTCACGTTGTTTTCGTCGCCATCCACGAGGAATGACAGTATTGTGCCGATTCCCTTCGGGAAGTATTTGGCGACCAGCCCGTACTGCCCGGTGTTGCCCAAACCGGAATAGTTGACCTTGAGCACGTGCGGCGCATGGGTGAGGTATTCGGCGATGCGCGTGGCGGACTCTACCTCCTGGCGTTCACGCACGGCCAACGTTTCCAGTCCCACCATCGACAGGTAGGCGTTGAACGGGCTGGGAACCGCACCAAAGGTGCGCAGGTATTTGATGCGTATGCGGCGGATGTATGCTTCGCGGCCGAATTTGCTGACGAAGCTGTGCTCGATGCCCTTGCGCTCGTCGCTGACGACCAGTTCGGGCATGGTGAACTGCGGGAACCTGCCATTGGCCCAGTCGAAGTTTCCGTCATCGATGATGACGCCGCCGATGGCGTTGCCATGCCCGGTGATGCCCTTCGTGGTGGAATGCACGACGATGTCGGCACCGAATTCGATGGGACGCAGCAGATACGGAGTAGGCACAGTGTTGTCGACGATCAGTGGAATGCCGTTGCGGTGTGCGAGCTCCGCCAACGGTTCGATGTCGGTGATTTCGGTGGAGGGGTTCGCCACGGATTCGGCGAAGATGGCACGAGTGTCCGGTCCGATCTTCGAGGCGACCTCATCGAGATCGTTGATGTCACGCACAAAATCGGCATGAATGCCGAACTGCGGGAAGAAGGTCTCCATCGCATCGACGGAGGCACCATACAGGTTGGTCGGCGAGATGATGCGGCCACCGCCCTCGGCGGCACACAACAGGGCAAATGACACCGCCGCCATGCCGGAGGCGACGGCCACCGCGCCCACACCGCCCTCAAGTTCCGCCAAACGACGTTCGAGCACGTCTACGGTGGGGTTCGCCACACGCGAGTATGAGAAGCCCTCGGCTTCGCCGGCAGCCAACGCATCACCGTGCGCGGCGCTGATCATGTCGAACGCCGCGCTGGCGTAGATCGGCGGATTCACAGCCTCTCCATTGGCCGCACGGTCATAGCCGCCGTGAATCGCCGCAGTAACGAAATCCCTCGCCATTAAATTGTTCCCCTCAGTGTCGTGCCGCCGTCCCATCAGAAGTACGGGAATGCCGGCGGACGTTCATATTCATACGGTAATCAGTGTAAAAAATGAAACCCCGTAACACTTGCGTGCGGATACAAACATTTCTTATTGTCTGATATCAACCCAAATGATACAAGGCCTCTCGTCTATTGCAATTCCTCCAACGCCCTCAATGCGATGGCGGTAAGGAAACGTACGCCGGAACCGATGGCGGCCGGGTCTGGACGGAACGTCGGGCCGTGTGCGGCACCGGTCTGACCGGCTCCTATATGTACGAACAGACCCGGCTTGCGTTCAAGATAATACGAGAAATCCTCGCCGCCCAGCTGAGGACGGTCCTCACCCACGGCAAGCCCTTGTTCGGCGATGATCTCCCGCCCGATGCGGGTCCATCCGGTGTCATTGAACACCGAAGGTGAGCCGAAGAACCATGAGACGTCCGCAGTGGCGCCATAGGCGGCGGCCGTGTTGTTGATGATGGCGACGGCCCGCTCTTTGGCGAGAACCCGATCCTGCGGTTCGGTGGTGCGCACGGTGCCTTCGAAGAAGGCGTACTGCGGAATCACATTCCACGAGCTGCCGGCCTCGACATGCGTGACGGACAATACTCGTGGATGGCGAGGATCAAGATTACGCCCGATGACGGCCTGCAATCCCTGCACCACATTCGTCAGCACGGTGATCGGGTCGATGCCGTCTTCCGGTTCGGCCGCGTGTGCGCCCTTGCCGTGGATGGTGACCTGGAACTTGTCGACGGCTCCGGTGATGCCGCCCTCGCGTATGAGGATGGCGCCAACCGGACCGGCCGCGTCATGTGTACCGAACAATGCCTCGACATCGTCGAGTACACCGGTGTTCAGCACCTGTACGGCACCGGTGGGCCGCTGGGCGGTGGCACGCCCCTCCTCGGCCGGCTGGAAAATGATCTTGACGGTGCCGGGCAACGTGTCACGCCGTTCATTGAGCAGAATCGCCGCGCCGAGCGCCACGGTGAGGTTGAAATCGTGGCCGCACCCGTGCATCACGCCCGTGTTTTCCGAGGTGTAGTCGAGCCCGGTGTTCTCGGTGATAGGCAATCCGTCGATGTCGCCGCGCAAGGCGATAACGGGTGTGGCGCTTGCGCCACGCACAACAGCCACCACACCGGTGTTGAGCCCTGAGTCGAGGATTTCAATGCCGTGTGATTCCAGAATCTCGCGGATACGCGCCGTGGTGTTGAACTCTTTATAAGACAGTTCCGGATGGCGGTGGAACCAGCGGTACCATTCCTGCAAATCCAGGTTCAGGGAATCGGAGAGTGTCACGGGTACCGAACAGGATGCGGTTTCGGACACTACGGTTGCTGCTGCGGGCACTGTACCTCCTCGGGAAGGGTATCGGCAATACTTGCAATACTTGATTGCCACTGTCATACATTAAACTTTGCGGAGACTTCCTGGCGCGGCCGCAAGTCGATATTGGTGATATGCACATCCGGCCCGGCGTTCGCAATCCAGATGATGGTGTCCGCCACGGTTTGCGGCTGAATGTAATCCTCTCCGTTGAATTCCACGCCGAGTCGTTCATCGATGCCACGCAGCATTTTCGTGGCGATCTGGCCCGGATACACGGTGGCCACGCGTATGCCGTCGACGGATTCCTCGAGTCTGAGTGAACCGGCGAATCCGCGAAGCGCGTGCTTCGAGGACACATATACGGAATGGTTCACGATGGGGCGCTCACCGGCACCGGAATTGACGAACACCACGGAACCATGCGCAACGCGCAACGCAGGCAATAGGCTACGGCTCAGCACGGCCGGTGCCACCACATTGGTACGCAGGGTCACATCCCAATCCGCGTTCTTGGTCTCCTCAACCGAACCGACAACGGCCACCGCGGCGACGTTGGCCAGAAGGTCAACACCTCCGTTCGATGCTTCACGTTCGGCGATTCCTGCACCCCATTTCTCAAGGGCGTCGGCATCGAGCAGGTCAAGCAGATGCGCTTCGACATGATCTATGGCATTCAGCTCATCCACGTCCGCTTGTTTTCGGGCCACGGCGATGACATGCCAGGCACCGGAGGCGGCCAGTGTGCGCACCAGCGCACCGCCCACTCCTCCGGCGGCACCGGTGACCACCGCTGTGCGAAGTGCTGTCTCGTTTCCGTTGATTGCGCTCATTGTTTCGCTCCTCCCAAGTAGGCTTCCTGCACCTGTGCGTTGCCGAGCAGATCACTGGCCTTGCCGTGCAGTCGAATGCGCCCGTTCTGCAGCACATAGCCGTAGTCGGCGATCGACAGGGCCAGTTCGGCCTGCTGCTCGACCATAAGCACGGATACGCCAAGTTCGTCACGCAGACGCGCGATTTGTTCGAGCACGTCCTCGACGAGCTTGGGCGACAGACCCATCGTGGGCTCATCCATGCAGATGATCTTCGGATGGCTCATCAAAGCTCGCGCGAATGCAAGCATCTGCTGCTCGCCGCCGGACATCGTGCCAGCCTGCTGTGTACGGCGTTCCTTCAAACGCGGGAAACGCTCGTACATGGCTTCCAGATCGGTGGATATGCCATTTTTGTCTTTTCGCGTATATGCGCCGGATAGCAGGTTCTCCTGCACGGTCATCTGCGGGAACACGCGCCTCGCTTCAGGCACGGCGGCGATGCCCGTCTCCACACGTTTACGAGTGGGAAGTTTGGTGATGTCCTGTCCCTGATACCAGAGCGAGCCGGTTTTCGGGTGGTTGATGCCCAGAATCGTCTTCATCGTGGTCGATTTGCCGGAGGCGTTGCCGCCGAGCAGGGAAACGATGGCGCCCTTGGGCACACGAATCGATACGTTCTGCAACGCATGGACCTGCCCGTAATACACGTTCACATCATCGAGGGCAAGCAACGCCGCCTTGTCTTCCTTCAACGTCTCGGCCTTGTTTTGCTCGGCATCGGCGTCACGTTCCTCCACTTCGGCTATGGCACCGGTGGCCTGAGACGCTTCAATGGAGTTCTGCATCGCGAGCACATCCGACTGCCCGGTGACGCGGGTCTGGTTCACTTCGCGCCGCTTGCCGAGGTACGCCTCGACCACCTGCGGGGCGTTACGTACGTCGTCCGGGGCGCCTTCCGCGATGATGCGGCCGCCATCCATTGCGAGCACACGGTCGGACAGTGCGGTGACCAGGTCAATCTTGTGTTCGACCAGCAGAATGGTGTGGCCCTGCACTTTGAGGTACTGCAGCTGCTGGAGTACCTCGGCGGTTTCCGACTGGTTCATGCCGGCGGTCGGCTCGTCAAGCAGCAGAATCCTCGGCTCGCTGATGTGGGCGCGGGCGATTTCGGTACGGCGTCGGTTCGCGTATGACAGCGTGTAGGCAAGGTCCTGCTGGCGCGTACCGAGTCGTTCGCGGAAGCGGTCGATTTCACGGCCCACGCGGATGTTCACCTCGTTCGCCTCGCGACGGGCCTTCGGTCCGGGCACCAATGCCACGCCGGTTTCGGCGAGCAATGGCAGCCAACGCACGATCGGATATTTCTGCAGGCCTTTGAACGGACGGGCCGCAACCAGTCGCTTGTGATAGCCAAGGTTGATGTTTTCGTCGACGGTGAGGCCGCCGAACACACGACCGTTCTGGAAGGTGCGCGACAGTCCTCGTTCGGACATGTCTGCGGAGCTCAGTCCGGCGACCGGTTCATCGGCGAGGTCGATAAGTCCGGAATCGGGGGTCAGGAACCCGGAAATCAGATTGATTGTGGTCGATTTGCCCGAACCGTTCGGCCCGATGATGGAGATGACCTCGCCCTGATGCAGGTCAAAAGAAACCTTGTTGACGGCGTGCAGACCCTCGAAGGACTTGTCGAGCTCGCGTACACGCAGCACCACGGGCGCACCGAGTACGGCCTTGCGGTGCTTTTCGGAGTATTCGGCCAGATCGTCCGCGTTGTTCAGGCGTTCGTTGTCGATGTCGATGCCGGTCACAGCATCGACTGTGGAGAATGAGGTCTCGGAATCAGTCATGGCAAATCAGCCTTTCCGGGCGAACAGGCCCTGAGGACGGAACAGGATGACGAGCACCAGCAGTACGCCGTACAGCAGGATGCGGGCATCGGTGGCGAATCGCAGCAGCTCGGGTGCGCCGATGAGCACGATTGAGCCGAGCACCGCGCCGAGCGGTGAGTTCATGCCGCCAAGCACGATGATGGTCAGAATCAGGATCGACATATTCGAGTTGAAAATCGTCGGATCGATGTAAGTGTATTGATGGGCGAGCAGCGAACCGGCGAGACCGGCGAAGAACGCGGCCAATGCGTAAGCGAGTGCCTTGTAGGCACCGGTGCGAATCGACAACGCCTCCGAAGCCTCACGATCGGCACCCACGGCCTCGAACACACGGCCCAGATGCGTGGCGCGAATACATGTGACGATCACCAGCGTGATGAGCAGCACGATCACATCAAGCAGATACATCATCTGCTGCGTGTACAGCGTGAAGCCAAACACCTTCGGGAATGGAATGCCCTGGATGCCGAGCGAGCCCTTGGTCAATGGCTCTGCAAGGCGGATGATGGCCACCATCACCGCGCCTACGCCGATGGTGGCGATGGCAACATAGTGGCCGGAGAGCTTCCACACCGGGAAGGTGAGCACGGAGGCGGCGAAGGCCGCGATCACGCCGGCGGCAAGCAAGGCCGCGAGGAATGGCCAGTGCGCCTGAGTGGTCAGAATCGCGGAGGCATAGGAGCCGACGGCAAACGGTCCGGCCATGCCGAGAATCGTCTGGCCGGCGGAACCGGAAATCAACGTCAGCCCCACAGCGGCTATGGCGTAGATGGCGACCTGCGTACCCACGCCGGACAGGTAGTCGTTGAAGAAGAACGGGGTGGCGACGAGCATCACCGCGCCGATAAGGTTACCCCACCATGGCAGCGTGATCGCCCGGCCACCACCGAGGAACGTGCCGGTGAGCGGTTCGGACCTCACGTCGGTCTTCGGTCCGAGCAGGCCCTGCGGTTTGATGATGAGGATGATGATCAGCGCACCGAAGGTGATGAGATCATGCGTACCGTCTCCGAACAGGGAGATGCCGAACGCTTCGACCACACCGAGCACAAGGCCACCGACCACGGCGCCCGGAATGGATCCCAGACCACCGATTGTGGCCGCTACGAATGCGGTCATGCCGATGGTGCCGCCGTTCATCGGGTTGATGTTGCCGTTGAACAGGCCCACGAAAATACCGGAGACGCCGGCGAGCACGGAACCGATCACAAAGGAGAGATTGCGGATGGTCTTGACCGGGATGCCCATCTGCATGGCGGCCTCGGGATCCTGAGAAGTGAAGCGAATGGCTTGCCCGGCCTTGCCGAATTTGAGGAACGCCCACAAGCCAAGCATCGAGACGACAGCGAGCACCACCATCACAATGTCCGAGGTGCCGAAGCGCACGCCGGCGAACTGCAGGTTATAGGTGTCCAGCAGTTTCGGGAACGGGCGGGTCTGCGGCCCGAAAATGATCTGCAGGCCATTGTCGAGTACCTGCCCGACGCCGATGGTGGCGAGCAGCGCCGCGATCGGCTTGCGGCCCTCGAGCGGGGCGATGACCGCCACGTTCATGACCAGGCCCAGCAGCGCGGTGACTACGACCACGACCACGAATGTGGGCACGATGCCCCATCCCAGTGTTGAGCCGAGCCACCAGGCAATCATCATGCCCACGGCCACGATGGAGCCTTGGGCGAAGTTGGCCACGTTGGTGACGCCGAAGATCAGCGACATGCCGACCGCGACCAGCGCGTAGGCGCTGCCGTGAATCAGTCCGGCGAAAAGAACATCAAACATTGTGCGTGTTACCTCATTTGCGATTTACGATGCCTCTTCCATACCTCGCCGACGCCCCCGGCCCTATACGGTGGAACCGTAGGGCAGGAGCGTCGGCGGAGCACGGGAAAGCCGCGGAAATCAGACTTCGTATTGTTCGAACTTGCCATCCTTGGCGATGAGCAGAATCGGATCGATGTTGTCGGCGCGACGGTCCTTCTGGTTGAACTTGAACGTGCCGCCGTTGCCCTGATAGAGCGGGAAGTCGGTTACGGTCTGCAACGCCTTCTGGATGCCTTCACGAGTCGGTTCGGTCTTGTTGGCCGCATAGGCGAGATCGATGATCGCCTGGTAGGCGGTCACTTCGAAGTTGCCCGGGTTGTTGCCGTACTTGGCCTTGAAGTCCTTGACGAACTGCTGGGCCTTGGCATCCTTGGTGCCGGTGGCGGAGAATGAACCGGTGATAATCGAGCCCTCGGCGTTCTTGCCGGCGAGGTCAAGGAATTCCTTGGTTTCCTGGCCGCCGAAGTACGGGCCGGTGTAACCCAGCTTGTCGCGCAGCGTGTTGATCACCAGAGCGCCGTCCGGGCCGTAGCCGATATCGACCACCGCGTCGGGCTTGGCATCGCGCGCCGGAATCAGGATCGGAGACAGGTCGGTGGAGTCGGGCAGGTAGCTGGACTCGTACACGATTTGGGTACCGTTCTTTTCGGCTTCCTGTTTGAAGTACTGGTAGGCCTGCTTGCCCCAATCGTTCTCGATGTAGACCACGGAGATCTTCTTGGCCTTCTTGGCCACGATATCCGCATTGGCCTTCTGGTACTTGTCCTGGCCGATCTGCGGGGTCCACACGTGGTCACCGGTGTCGGTGAAGGTCGGTGCGGAGTTGTTGAAGCCGTAGTGCACCAGTCCGGCCTGCTGGAAAATGGGCGAAGCGGCCGAGGAGGCGGGCGAGGCGTAATCGCCGACCACGGCGATGATCGACTTGTCTGCCACGAGCTTGGGGGCAACGGCGGCGTCCTGCTTGGCATCGGACTGGGTGTCATAGTACTTGAGGCCCAGCTTCTTGCCCTTGACGCCACCGTCCTTGTTCACCTTGGCGACAGCCAGATCGAAGCCCTGCTGGAACAGCTTGCCGTATTCGGCGTACTGGCCGGTCTTCGGGTAGATGACGCCGATGTTCACGGTGTCGCCGGAGCTGCCGGAGCCGCTGGTGGAGTCTCCGCCAAGGCCGCATGCGGAGACGCCGATCAGCGTTCCCACGGTGACCGCGGCCGCAACCGCGGTGCGGATGGTTGTTTTGATGGTCATGATATTCCCCTCTCTATTTTGAAAAAATCATGAAGTCTGGATGGATGGATCTCCCGACGAACGGTTCAGGCCACGCGGGCGTCGCTCAGCGCCTGCAGCACCTCATCGCTTGCCGGAGTCGGCACCGTGCAGCTCGGTGCCAGCAGGAACGGTTTGCCTTCACGCAACTTGATGGTCTCGGCCAGTTCGCGACGCACCTGCTCGACATCGCCATTCGGCGTGAACAGGTCGTACGGGGCACCAGCGACCGGCGCGGCCGTCAGGTCGGCGTCCGCCTTCGGGTTGCCCGGCTGGTACTGATCCCACTGCAGCAGGTCCACGCCCGTCGTGTCGAACCAGTTCGGATGGGATTCGGCGCGACAGGTGTGCAGCAGCACCACGGCGTCCGGGTTGGCGCGGTGCACAGCGTCGATCACGATACGGTCGTACGGTCCGGAGAATTCAAGGTAACGCTGCGCGTCGAAATAGTCCTCGCTCACCGTGCCGGTGACCGCATAGAACACACCGTCGAGCCCGGCGCCGCCTTCGGATTCGGGACGGACCAGCGCACGCGCGTAGGAGGCAAGCGTGTGGGCGATATTGGCGAGCGCAAGCTTGGCAACCTCAGGTTGGTTGAAGATCACGTCTTCGACGGTGAGCGTCGCGGTGGCGTAATCGTCGCCCGGGTAGAGCGGCAGATCGGCAATCTGCAGCAGCACGGACAGCGGCGAGAAGATGGTCTGCAGCACGGCACGATCCTCAAGACCCTGACGGATGAGCGCGGCCGCGGCGAGGGCCTCGGCGAAGTACTCATTGTCGGGAGCGTTGAATTCCTTGATCTTGCGCACGTCATCCGGTTCGGTGATCGCGGCGCTGATCTTCTTCGGCAGCACGAATCCGGCATAATCGTTGCGGTCGTAGCGAGAACCCCAAGCCTCGGCGTAGTACACGGCGCGCGGGTTGATCTTCACCCACTCCCAATCCCAACGCTTGACGAAGTCGATGTAGGCATTGGCGAATTCCTCGACGCCGTATTCATGGCCGACGAGATGCTGCCAGGCACCGACCAGGTACGGCGTTTCGGACTTGTGAGTGGCGATGTCATGGAAGACGGCGCGACGATTGGCCATGTTCGGGTTCCCTTCTACTGATACTGACCTGTGACGATCTGTTGGATGTGTCGATGCGTCCGCACCTTCCTTGATACGACCAACCAATCGGGTTGGCTCATAGTGGGATTGGCGCAGGGCTACATGCGTTAATTGTCATCGAACCGCAGCGCCGATACCCGTGTCAAGCTGAGTGCCACCGATGGATTACAGACATTTCTTATAGCGTCTTATCTATCCGCGGCATTGCGGAATTCTTGAAGCGCCTATCAGGAACACCTATAAGTTGTTTCGTGAGAAACAACGACGATCCGGGCATTCGTACGGTATGACGGAAACTGACATGAATCTTCATCCATCATCAGAAGAAGGGAACAACGATGGGAGCGAATCTGTACTTCATCGGCGGAGGCAATATGCCGACCGCCATCATTGAGGCGGTGCGACGCAAGTCCGCCGAGTATCCGGTCGATCACATTTGGGTTGAGGAGATCTCACGCGAACGCGCCGAATTCCTGGCAACCACATACGGCACTGAACTAACACCCCCGACGGACACGCCAGATGCCGATATCGTGGTGATCGCGGTGCGCCCGCAGGATGATGTCGCCGGCGTGGCCGCTTCGGTGGCAAAGCGTTTCGACCCGGCGAAGACCACGGTGATCTCCATCGTCGCCGGCTATACCATCGCCAAGCTCGAACAAAGTCTTGGTGATGGGTGGCGCGTCGTACGCATCATTCCGAACACACTTACCACCGTGGACTACGGCTACAGCGGCGCGGCACTGAACGCGAATGCCACGCGCGAGGATGTGGACGCATTTCTCAACACCTTCGGCAAGGTACTGTATGTCGAAGAACGACTTATCGACGTCATCACCGGCTTCTACCCGCCGAACATCGTCTACCACTTCATCGACGCCTACGTGGATGCGGGCGTGCTCGCCGGTCTGCCCCGCGACGTGGCCAAGGCCATCGCGCTCGATACCATCATCGGCGGCACCGAGTTCCTCAAGCAGAAGGACGTACTGCCGCAAGTGCTGCTCAACATCAACAACTCCCCCGGTGGCGTGGGTATCACCGAGGCATACACGTTGAACAAAACCGGGTTCGCAGCATCCGTACAATCTGCGGTGCTGGCAGCGGTCGAACGCACCACGGCACTCGGCGGCAACGCGAAGTAAAGGCAGGGACTCATTATGACGCAACAATTCACGTGGGATCATACGGTCGAATTCGTAGACGACCTCAAAGCCGCCGAGCAGGCGTTTGCCGGCGCGGGATTGACCGCGCGCTACGGCGGCAAGCATGTGGGGCACGGCACGGAGAACTCCCTGGCGTACTTCACCGACAACTATCTCGAGTTCCTGACGTTGTACAGCCGTGAGGAAGCACTGTCGGAAACGCCGGACCGTGGTCTTATCTTCCACGAAGCCGGCGAACTGCTGCCCGAATATGTGGGCTTCTACCGCCCAGCACTGCATGTGCATGGCATCGAGCAGGCAGCCGGACGACTCGTCGCCAAGGGGCTTGACCTCGGCGAGATCGTGCCGGGCAACCGCACCACCGCCGATGGCGAGGAAATCCGCTGGCAGCTGCTGTGGATCAAGGGCGACGACCATGGCCTGCGCTACCCGTTCGTCATCGATTGGGGTGCAAGCGAATCCGAACAGCTGGTTCGTTATGAGAAAAGCGGACTGCTGCACCAGCATGCGATCGGCGAGGTGAACACTCGTTGTGCGCTCTTCGAGGTGCCTGATCCGGCCGCTGTGGCCGCACACTGGTCCGACGTGTTTGACCTGGCACTCACCGAAGGCACGGATGATTCTCTGCCCAACGGCCACTACTTCGATCTCAATGTAGGCGAGGACCGTGCATGGCGATTCGTCCAAGGCGAGCGCAACAGCATCACCGAACTGCAGTACGACGTTCCGGCCGGCAAGTCCTTCGATGTGACCATCGGCCAGGCGCGATTCAGGAGTGTGTGAACATCCGCACGCTTAGCAGTATCCTCATATCAGGAATGCCGCTAAGCGTCTTCTCTATAGATGTATCGTGTGCCTCCTTATATACTATGTATATACCCAAGGAGGCACACGCATGAGCACGACCAATCGGGAATATCCGCTCCATGTCAACGTGGGCACTATTCCACTTGAAAACGGCGGACAAATTCACGGTTGGGCAGAAATCGAACAGGCCAAATGTATTGATCCGGAAGCACGTAACGCCGTCAAAGTCGCAACCTTGGACGAAGAAATCATGGAGCGCCTCACTGAGATGCTGCTCGGAGGATTACTGCGGCCTTCGATGCGCATAGAACGCATGTACTGACAACCGCACTTACACAAGTGCGGTTGCGCGATCTCAGCCAGCCAACAGACCCAGCTCCTGAAGCTTGTTCTTGATATCCACTGCGGAAGGTTCCACTTGGAAGGAGCCATCGCCATACAGCACCACCGGGATGTGCTGCTGTCCGCTGATGGCCACGGCACGGTCGGCGGCACCGTCTTCTTCCTCGATGTTATGCCAGACGTACTGTGCGCCCAGCTCATCCAGCGTATTCTTCGCCTGACGGCAATCACCGCACCACGTGGCACCGTACACATCGATGGTCATATTGAGCCTTTCCTGATACACCGCACCTTGCTGATGCGGCTACGACGTTCTTGAACATATTCATCATAGAGGCAGATGCAAAGGCATAGAAAAGGCGGCGTCGGTGTGGCACAACCGACGCCGCCTTCCAGGAGTAAGAATAGGCAGAAAAACAATATTGGGTTAGGCAAACACCCCCGAGGTCAATTCTCCGAAGATATCGGAATCGGCATGACGCTCGAGGTAACGGGCGTAGGCGATGTCGAAAGCCTGACCAAGATCTTCGATCAGGTCATTGGCATCCTCGATACCGATGGCAAGACGCACCAGCTCGTCGGTGATGCCGATCTTCAGACGCTCCTCACGGGGCAGTTCGAAGTGGGTCATGCGACAGGGCAATTCCGCGAGCGATTCAACTGCGCCGAGGGAGACGGCCAGATGGAAGATGTGCAGATTGTTGAGCACATCCGCCGGGTCCACACCAGGCACTACTTCAAAGCTCAGCACACCACCGGCACCCTTCAGTCCCTTGGCGGCGAGTCGCTGGTCGCCGGCACCCGGCAGACCCGGGTAATGAACGGACTTGACCAGAGGATGCGCAAGCAGGTACCGCGCGATGGCATTCGCGTTCTCCTGCTGCCGGTCTATGCGCAGGGCCAATGTCTGGATGCCGCGGCGCACCGAATCGCATTCAGTGGGCGCCAGCACCCCTCCAAGACGGTTCTGGGCGAAGTACACGCGATTGGACAAATCCTCACCGGAGACGACCACGAGACCGGCATTGACATCGGAGTGACCGGCCAGGTACTTGGTGGCGGAGTGGATTACCACATCCGCGCCAAGGGAAAGCGGCTGCTGCAGGTACGGGGTCACGAACGTGTTGTCCACGATGGACAGCGCACCGTAACGGTGGGCCGTTGCGGAAATGGCGCGTACATCGTTGACCTTGAGCAGTGGATTGGTCAGGGTTTCAAAGTAGACGGCTTGGGCAGGCGCGATGCCGTTCGCGCGGTCGCCCTTGACGGCGGCCTCCAACGCTGCAATGTCCTGGGTATTGACCGATTCGACCACGACGCCCCAACGGGTAAAGAACTCATTGAGCTGCGAATACGACCCACCGTAAATGTTGTCCCCTACAATAATACGGTCGCCGGGCTTGAAAATGCTGAGCACGGCATGAATCGCCGCCAAGCCGGAGGCGAACGCAAAACCGCGCGTTCCCTGCTCAAGCTGGGCGATCTGCTGTTCCAGGAAGTCACGTGTGGGATTGCCGCTGCGCGCATAGTCGTAACGGGGCATCGCGTCGACCCTCTCAAAGGCATATGTCGTCGAATTGTAAATCGGCGGGTTCACAGCTCCGGTGTTGTTATCGTCAACCGGCAGTCCGTGGACGAGCTGAGTATTGAATCTGGTCATTGCGCACCCCCTTAAAGTGTTGCGTCATCTGCGCGAAGCCGTTCCCCGCGCGGCACGATTACGACCTTAACGCAAGACGCCGGCCCGAAGGCCGGCGTTGCTATATGTGTTGGTTATGAACGGGTATAATCAGATCTCTCCGTCCTGCAAGAATGGACGGCCTGACAACCGACCCAACACACCTCGCCGCTGCCGCGGCTCGGCGTCGGCTGCGTATGTCCGTCAGATCTCTCCGCCTTCTACCACAATGTCATCGGGGTTGACTTCGTTGCCGTAGACCGGTGCCAAGGTCTTCTCGTAATCCTTGTGGAAGAAGTTGTCTTTGCCGAGCTTGACGATCTCGTCGTTCACGAAGTTCAGCAGTTCGGTGTTGCCCTTCTGCACGGCGGGCGCGATGATGTCGTCGTCACCAAGGTGGGTGATACCGACCTTGAATCCCTTGTTGGACTTGGCCCAGGCGAGCACCTCGGTGTTGTCGGTGGAGAAGGCGTCACCACGGCCGTCCAGCAGCGCGTTGTAGGCATCGGCGTACTGGTCGTACTTCTGCAGCTTGACGTTCGGCGCGTTCTTCTCGAACCAGGTTTCGGCGGTGGTGCCCTTGGCGATGATCAGGGTCTTGCCGTCGAGCTGGCTGACATCGGTGATCTGGGCGCTCTCCGGGGAGACCACACCAAGCGCCACCTTCATGTACGGCTTGGCGAAGTCGACCTTCTCCTTGCGCTCATCGGTGACGGTGAAGTTGGCTAGCACCAGATCGACCTTGTTGGAGGTGAGCACGTCCACACGAGCGGCCGGGTCGACCGACGTGTATTCCGGCTCCACACCCAGATCCTTGGCCAGCTGTTCGGCGAAGTAGACGTCATAGCCCTGGTACTTGCCGTCCTTGTCCACGTAGCCGAATGGCGCCTTGTCGGAGAAGACGGCAATCTTGATCTTGCCGCTCTTCTTGATCTCGTCGAGGCTGCGGGCCCTGGCGTTGGAGCTGGAGCTGGTGCCTGTGTCGGAGGACTTCGCTTCGCTCGGGGTGCCTGCGGACGGACCGCATGCGGCCATGGATGCCGCCATTACCAGTGCCGTGCCTGCGGCAATCAGTGCTTTGAATGATTTCCCAACCTTGATACTCATTGGGTTCTCCTTCTCTTGTTGTTATTGATATTTTTTCTCAAATACGTCGATATGGCGCAATCGAATCACTCGAATTCGAAGGTGTGCAGGAACTGCTGCGCACGTTCGGTTTGCGGGTGTTCGAAGAAGGTGTGCGCGTCATGTGATTCCTCGACGATATGGCCACCATCCAGCAGAATCACATGGTCGGCAATGGCCCGGGCGAACTGCATTTCATGGGTCACGATAAGCATGGTCTGCCCGGCTTTGGCAAGCTCCAAAACCACGTCGAGCACCTCACGCACCATTTCGGGGTCGAGAGCCGCCGTAATCTCATCGAGCAGCAGTACTTCCGGGTGCAGAATCAGCGCCCGGCAGATGGCGACGCGCTGTCGCTGGCCACCGGACAGTTCATGTGGCCAGGAGTCCTTGCGATCGGCAAGTCCCACACGGCCAAGCAACCGGATTGCTTCAGCCTCCACCTCGGCCTTGCCTCGCTTCTGCACGAGCACCGGTGCCATGGTGATGTTGCCAAGCACGGTTTTGTTCGGGAACAAATCATAGCTTTGGAACACCATGCCGATACGGGTTCTCAGCTCGCTGGAACGGTTGGAGCGTCCGGCTCGTTCCGTGCCGGGTTTTCCGGTATCGATCACCTGATCGTTGATGGAAATCGTGCCACCCTGAATCGGCTCAAGCCCGGCAATGGTGCGCAGCAGTGTGGATTTGCCGGAACCGGAAGGACCGAGCACCACTAGCACCGTGCCATGCTCCACTTTGAAGGAGATATCGTCGAGCACAGGCTTATCCGCATTGGCGTATTGCTTGACCAGATGCTTGACTTCGAAGCCTTTGCAGTCGGAGACCGCGGATGGACCTGCGGTTTCGAATGCTGCGACGGCCTCAGAATTCACAGCATCAACCTGGATTTGCTCAGTCATGCGACCACCTCTTTTCCAGACGGCGGGCCACAATGGACAGCGGCCAGCACACGATGAAGTACATAAAGAAAATCACGCCATAAATCCACAAGGTTCCGGTCGGGAATTGGAATCGGTTC
>JAIJEI010000024.1 GCA_022739095.1 Bifidobacterium sp. | reverse complement strand
CATGTTCGGGCTGTCGTCAATGAACAGCGGCGCGTTCTGCATCTTGGTCCAGAACTGGTTCAGGGTGTTCCAGCGTTCGGGGGTGATGTCGTCGGCGCGACGCAGAGTGGCCATCGGGATATTGGTCTCAGCGGAGATAATACGCTGGGCGAGCTCCACCTTGCTCATCTCCAAGCTGAAGACCACCGAGGTCATATTGTGTTTCAGGGCGGCGGCACGGGCGAAGTCAATGCCGAGCGTGGACTTGCCCATGGCCGGACGTCCTGCGACGACGACCATCTGTCCGGGCTGCAGGCCCTGGGTCACGTCGTCGATGTCTCGGAAGCCGGTCGGCACGCCCTTGTTGACGAGGCCCTGCTGCAACTTGTCCAACTGGTCGAGCGCGTCATGGACCACCGGGCCAATGGCGGCATAGTCCTGACGCACCTTGCCCATAGACATCTCGTAGATCTCAGACTGGGCGAGGTTGACCACGTCCTCGGCCTGCGACCCCTCGGCGGAATAACCGAGCTGGGCGATTTTGGTGCCCGCCGCGATCACATTGCGCAAAATCGCCCGCTGATGGACGATTTCCGCGTAGTACATGGCATTGGCGGCGGTCGGTACGGATGCGACGAGGCTGTGCAGATAGTCCGCGCCGCCGACCTTGTCGAGGTTGCCGTCCGCCAACAGCTGGTTGGCCACGAGCACCACGTCCACCGGCTGGCTGGCGGAAAACAGATCGATAATCGCGTTATAGATCGTCTGATGCTTGGGCTGGTAGAAATCGGTGACGTCAATGGTCTGCGAAACCTCGCCGATGGCATCCTTACTCATCAGCATGCCACCGAGCACGGCCATTTCCGCGTCGTCATCATGCGGGGGCACGCGGTCGAAAATCGGGTCGCCCGTGTTTGCCGATGCTTGCATGCCGCCGCGCCCAGCACGGTCGTCGCGATCGCCACGGCCTCCACGATCTGAGCCGCCGCTATACCCGCCTTGATATGAGTGTTCGCTTCCTTCTGCCATAGCCCTCAAGTATAGGAGGTGGCGTGGCGAGCGGAAGATATCGCACGACTACGTTCATTAGGTCGATTCCTCATTCATTAGGTCACTGTGCTTGGTAACACCACAAACCATGCGCTTGGAATGGCGGCATTCTGAGGTGCTCGATCAATATCTCTCAAAGTCCACCGACCTAATGAATGCACAATCGACCTAATGAACGCATGAAAGTGCAAGTCGTGCCGAATCATCGCGCACCAATTTCATCGTCGGTTCACCTTGCGGTCAGCGCGGCGACACGCCGAAGCGTCAAATGTGGATAGAAAAATAGTTATTCACATTTTGGGGATAAGTCTGGGGATAATCCACCCATTTATCCACATATTGGGGATAACTTGGTGGACAAGCTGAGGATAACTTTGTACAGCTGCACTAGGTGTTTGCGCAACGTAGCTAAGCATGATATGCGTGTGAGCGTGCATAGCAACTCCACCAGCATTCATCGCCAAATCATTGCGTTGGCGCTACCGACTTTCGGCCAGCTCATCGCCGAACCGACCTTCATCCTTATTGACACCGCCATCGTCGGTCACATTGGCGATGCCGCTTTGGCCGGCCTGTCAATCGGCTCCACCATCATCCTTACGGCAGTCGGACTGTGCATATTCCTGGCCTACTCGACCACTGCGCAGGTGGCGCATCTGCTGGGAGCGGGTCGTCGTCGTGAGGGACTGCAGGCAGGCATTGACGGCCTGTGGCTGGCCTTGAGCATCGGCACCGTGCTGGGATTGGGACTGTTTGCGGCTGCCGAGCCATTATGCCGGGCACTTGGCGGCCAAGGCGAAGTATTGGAACAAGCTGTGACCTATACGCGCGCAATCGTGCTGGGTGCGCCAGGCATGCTGATGGTATATGCGGCGAATGGCATTTTCCGAGGGTTGCAGAAGGTTCGTATCACGCTGATCGCTGCGGTGGGCGGCGCGGTGGTGAATACGGTGCTTGATGTGTTGTTCGTCATCGTGATGAATTGGGGTATTGCCGGCTCCGGAGTGGCGACGCTGGTAGCTCAATGGTTCATGGGGCTGTTTCTGGTGATTCCCGCCATTCTGTGGGCCCGGGCGGACGGCGCGAGTTTGCGGCCTCGTTTGGCCGGTATTGCGGCAGCCGGAAGCGACGGACTGCCATTGTTCATTCGTACATTGGCGATTCGTGCGGCCATGGTGGCCACGGTCGCCTGTGCCGCACGCATGGGCACTGCCGTGTTGGCCGGGTTTCAGGCCGTGAACTCCTCTTGGAATTTTGCGATGAACATGCTGGATTCCGTGGGCATTGCCGGCCAGACGCTGGTGGCCACAACGCTGGGCGCTGGCAGCGTGCAGCAGGCGCGACGGTTGACGCGGGCGACCGGGCGTGCGGGGCTGGCCACCGGCGCGGTAATCGGCACGGCTTTTGCGGTAGTCGGCCTGTTCGCCGGGCACTTCTTTTCCCCTACGCCACATATTCAGACGCTGATTGCCGTGGGCATGGTGACGATGGGTATCTTCTTCCCGCTGCAAGGCTGGATGATGGCAATCGACGGCATTCTTATCGGCGCGCGAGACTACCGCTATCTGGCCGGCACCTGCACGCTGACCGCCGTGGTGTATGTGACGCTCATACTTATACTGGCCGATATGGTGACGCCGATATTGCCTAACGATCTGATGCGCACAGCCATGTTGTGGACGGTGTTCAACGTGATGCTCATGGGCGGGCGCGGTCTGTCCAACGGACTACGCGTGCGTTCGGACGCATGGATGAAGTAGGAGTCGGCCGCGCGAAGTGCTGGGCGATTCCGTTTACATCGCGGCGCGGGCGGCGGAATACATGCCTCGCACGATTTGTTCGCGCCATTTGGACCAGCCATATTGCTTGGTGATGGTTTCACCGGCGGTGGCACCGAGTGAGGAACCGTCGGCCCGGGTCAGGTCGAACAGCATATCCAGCAGCATCTTGTCGTGGTGCAAGCGGTCGGCCAACTCCTCCGCCACGGCCGGATCATAGGGGTCCTTACCCGTGGCAAATTCGGATAGCGTCAAATGCTCACGCACCAGCACGGTGACCCAGTCGACGATGTCCGGCGCGTAGCCCATACGCTTGAGAATCACCGGCACATGGCGGGCACCTTCGGCGGCGTGATCGGCCACGAACGCGCGCTTGCCGATGTCGTGGGTGATACCGGCCAACAGCAATGCTTTGAAATGGTCATCATCGTACCGTTCCCCGGACGGTGTCTCGCGTCCCAGACGCGACGTGACCTCCACCATATGCCGATCGATAGTGTATCGGTGGGCGGCCGAGGCGGACGGACGGTTGCGGACGCCGAGCCATTCCGGCATCCATCGACCGGGAATATCCACGAAATCGATGCTCTCCCACACTTCCATAAGATTCGATCCGCACGCAAGCAGACGAATAAACAGCTCGCGCGATTCGTCATCCCACTGGTTGTCGTGAATCGGGCAGTGCTTCAGATTAACCAAGGTAGACGGGTTGATGGGCAGACCGAATTCGCCGGCCGCCACGGCCATACGCAACGCCAGCTTGGCATCCTTGGCAGGCTCGGCACCGGGTGCCAATACCAATTCGCCTTCGTGCTTGGCCACGCCGGGAGCCACCACGTCGAATTGCGGGGCTTCGCGCTTGCCGCCAGAGCGCTGAGAGAACATCTGGAAGAACGCGAATCGCGGCTTTTCGTGGGTCAGTGAATGTTCGGCGCGGGAGGCGGTGGAATCGAGCGAGAAGGAGATGCGCCGACCGATACGGGCAAGTAGCGTCTGCAAATCGTTGATCGAGTAGGAGGCGCGCTCGTTTTCGGGCCAAGTCGGATCGGCAAGGCCAAGCATGGCAGCCACTTTGGCCTGATAGGGCGTCAGCATCAGGTTGGTATCCTTGCCGGCCACCAGATGGATGCAGTCGCGTACGTCGAGCAGACGTTCCACGGCTTCGTCGTAGATGCCGTGCGGGCGGTCGGCCAGCCATGAGGCGGCGAGCGCGGAGACGAGCACCGAATCGCGCAAACCCCCACGAGCCTCCTTGATGTCGGGCTGATTGACGTATTGGAGGCGGCCGAATTCGTCGAGCCGGGCTTTGGCGGAGTCGAGCAGTTCGGGCAGACGCTTGCGGGCGGCCTTGCGCCAGCGATCGAGGATGGACGTGGCGGTGGTGGTGATCAGAGCGGTGTCGCCGGCGATGGGCTTCACGTCCAACCAGCCCATGGCGGCGGGAAGGTCATGGTCGGTGACTTCCTCGCATTGGGCGCGCGTGCGGATGGAGTGATCGAGGTCCAGACCGCTGTCCCATAGCGGGTACCAGAGTTTGTTGGCCAACTCGTTGAGCTGCTGGTCGTTCAACGTGCGAGGCTCGTAGATGATGACCAGGTCGAGGTCGGAGCTGGGGCCCAGTTGGCCACGTGCCAGCGAGCCTACCGCGGCGAAGCCGATGCCGGAGTCGGGCACGGGGAAAGAGACATCCTTGCAGGCCGCATTCCACAGCTCCGTGAGGCATTGCATGGCCAGTTCCGTGCGGGCTTTACGCTTGGTCGCACCATTCCGGTAGACACCATCGTCATCCGGCTGGCTCATATCCATGAATCGTTGTTTTAAGCCATCTACTGCTGAAGTCATTGCTTCATCTTTCATTGCCAATTGTGCCATTTTGCGTTTCAAGGGGCTGATTTGACGTTTTCCGGACATCTACTTTCGTTTCAAGGGGCTGGTGCCGACTCATATACGAAGTATTCAAAGACCGAACGCTACATCATTCCGCCATTTTCGGAGTGTGCATACTTCAGCAACAGCCCCTTGAAACGGAGATAGAGCTCCGGAACAAGCTCAATCAGCCCCTTGAATCCCAAGTACTACGAATAGCCCCATGGCCACAGACAAAAAGGTCCCCGCACGGCGTCAATTCGCGGCGCGCGGGGACCTTTCCTATGCAGTCCATCCCCTTCTAGGCATGGACGTCTGCGTTATCAGATTGCGGCGGAACCGGTCTCACCGGTACGCACGCGGGCCACGGAGTCCAGCGGAGCGACCCACACCTTGCCGTCACCGATGGTGCCGGTGCCGGCGGACTTGATGATCACACCGACCAGCGTTTCAGCATCCGCGTCATCGGACAGCACTTCAACGCGAATCTTCGGAATCAGGTCCACGGTGTACTCAGCGCCACGGTAGACCTCGGTGTGGCCGCGCTGACGACCGTAGCCGTTGGCCTCGGACACGGTCAGACCGTGCACTCCGGCGGCCGCGAGGGCCTCCTTGACGTCGTCGAGCTTATGGGGCTGGATGATAGCGGTGATGAGCTTCATCTCACCTCACCTCCTTGAGAACAGAGCTGGCAGTACCAGCAAAATCGTAAGCACGTTCGCCCTGGTCGGCAAGGTCGATGCCACCGACTTCCTGGGCCTCGGTGACGCGCCAACCAATGGTCTTCTCCAAAGCGAAGGCGATGATCGCGGTGATCACTGCGGAGTAGAGGATGGCGACGAGAGCGATGACCAGCTGGACGACGAGCTGACGCCAGTCGCCACCAGCCAGCAGACCGGTGCCTTCGCCGAAGAAGCCAACGAGAATGGTACCGGTGAAACCACCCACGCCATGCACGCCGACGACGTCGAGGGAGTCATCGTAACCGAACTTGAACTTGAGACCGCAGGCCAGGCAGGTCAGGATGCCGGCGATGGCGCCCATCACGATGGCCCACAGCGGGGAAACCACATCTGCGGCCGGGGTGATGGCGACCAGACCGGCAACCATACCCGAGGCAGCGCCCATAGCGGTGTAGTGACCGGAGCGAATCTTCTCGGTGAAGCCCCAGGAGAGCATGGCAGCGGCAGTGGCGGCGGAAGTGGAGACCCAAGCGTAGCCAGCAGTACCGTTGGCGGCGAAGGCGGAACCGGCGTTGAAGCCGAACCAGCCGAACCACAGCAGGAAGGCGCCGAGCATCACGAACGGCACGTTGTGCGGGCGGAACGGCTGCGTGCCGAAGCCCTTACGCTTGCCGATGATGAGCACGACAATCAGGGCGGCGACTGCGGCGTTGATGTGCACCACGGTACCACCTGCGAAATCGTGGGCGGCCGCGCCGATGGCCTTGGAGATGACGCCGTCAGCAGACAGCAGACCACCGTTCCAGACCATGTGGGCCATAGGAGCGTAGTCGAAGGTAACCCACAGTGCCACGAAGATCATCCAGGTGCTGTACTTCACGCGCTCGGCGATGGCGCCACAGATCAGGCCCACGGTAATCATCGCGAAGGCAACCTGGAAGGCGACGTCCACAGAAACCGGGTAGTTGTTGCCGTTCAGACCGGTGGCGGTGAACACGCCATCCTGAGCGACCATGGAGTCCTTCAGCAGGAAGCCGCTGGCCGGGTCGCCGAAGATGCCGCCGATATCGGAACCGGCGTATGCGATCGACCAACCCCACAAAGTCCAAATAATCATGGTGACCGACAGCGCGGCCGCCTCAAGCATCAGCATGTTCAGGACGGCCTTGGCACGAACCATACCGCCGTAGAAGAACGCCACACCAGGCGTCATGAGGAAAACCAAGGACGCGGATGTCAGGATCCATGCGGTGTTACCGGAATCAATCGCTCCCATGTCTACCTCCCTCTCTCTTTCGTTCAGGGCACCGGGGGCGTTGCGCGGCCGGCGTCTTATTTGTCTCTACAATGCCGTCCCCCTTGTGGGGGCTAACAGTTTGTCAGTTAAAGCCGGTCGCGTTTTGGTTTCGTTACGCCAAGTTACGCGATTGTTAAGCGCACCTGACAGTTAGGTTGATGTCGGGTGGGCTGATTCCGGCATGATTCCAACGTATATGGGAAAGCCCCGAATCATGTTTCGAATATGATTCAGGGCTAGGTTTGGTGCATTGCGGGCGTTTCCCACGCCCACAACGTGGACGGACGCAGGGCTCCCCTCGCCGAGGGGATCTCGACCGCCTACGCGAGAATGCCGTCTACGAAGCCTTCGGGATCGAAAGGTGCCAAATCGTCCGGACCTTCGCCGAGACCGACGAGCTTGACCGGCACGCCGAGCTCCTTCTGCACGCTGATCACGATGCCGCCCTTGGCGGAACCGTCAAGCTTGGAGAGCACCACACCGGTAATGCCGATGGCTTCGGCGAACACCTTGGCCTGGGCCATGCCGTTCTGGCCGGTGGTGGCGTCGAGCACGAGCAGCACTTCGTCCACGGGCAGGTTCTTTTCGGTGACGCGGCGGATCTTGCCGAGCTCGTCCATCAGGTTCGACTTGTTCTGCAGTCGGCCGGCGGTGTCGATGATGAGCACGTCCGCGTTCGCTTCCTTGGCTTTGGCGCTGGCTTCGAACGCCACGGAGGCCGGGTCGGCACCGTCCTTGTCGGAGCGGACGACGGGCACATTGACGCGTGCGCCCCAGGTTTCGAGCTGGTCGGCGGCGGCCGCGCGGAAGGTGTCGGCCGCGCCCATCATGACCTGCTTGTTTTCGGCCACGAACAGTCGAGCCAGTTTGCCGGCCGTGGTGGTCTTGCCGGTGCCGTTGACGCCGACCATGATGATGACGCTGGGCTTGGCGGCACCCGGCTTTTCGACATTGAGGCGGCGGTCCGTATCTCGACCGACCAGATCGAGCAGCTTCTCCTTGATCGTGGCGCGCACTTCGGCCGGGTCAGACTTGCCGGTGATGCGGGCGTCGGTTCTCAGGTCATCGACCAGTTGGGCGGAAGCATCCGCACCGACGTCGGCGAGCAGCAGCGTATCCTCGACATCCTCCCAGTCAGCTTCGGACAGGTTGTCTTTGGCGAGGATGTCGAACAGGGCCTTGCCAAACGGGTTGCCGGACTTGGCGAGTTTGGCCTTGAGTCGGGTCAGTCGGGAGCCGACTGATTCAGGGGTCTCTGGTTTGGCGGGAGTGGGCTTGGAGGCAGGTTGTGGCTCGGGCTTGGTAGCCGAAGCGGCCTGAGCCGCGGGTACCGCGGGCTCGGCAGAGGCCGAGTCATCTACCAAATCGGCAGGCTCAGAAGCTTCGGATTCGGAAGCATCGGCCGTCGCATCGCTCCATGCACGCGTCGCCAATTTTTCCGCCTCCGCAACAGTCTGAGTGGACTGGGCAGCCTTTTCGGCTTCCTCGGCCTCGGCTTTCAGACGGGAGTCGGCCTTGGCCTTAGCGTCGCGAGTCCGCTTATTATCGGGGGCAACCTTGCCCATCGCACTATCCAAATCACGCTTGCGGGACTTGCCCAACCAGATGCTCAGGGCAATTACGATAACCGCCACCACAATCACGCCGAGAACGGCGAGCACAGTATTCATATCCATACTTGTCAAGTCTAGCCCGCAGATGGAATCCCATACGAATCCGGCGGTCTCAGGCCGACAATTCCACCCGGCGACTTAAGCTGAAACGCATGGCCCATTCTTCACGTATGACATCGCTGCAACGCCGCGAGCAGCTTATCGAAATCGGTCGGGCGCTGTTCGCAGCCAAGGGCTTCGAGGCGGTAAGCGTGGAGGAGATTGCCGCGCACGCCAAAGTGTCCAAGCCAATCGTATATGAGCATTTCGGCGGCAAAGAGGGCCTGTACGCCGTCATTGTGGATCGTGAGATGCGCGCGCTGACCAGTGTGCTCACCGCCGCGTTGGACGATCCGACCGTGCACCCGCGCCAAATCGTGGAACGCACCGCACTTGCACTGCTCACCTATATTGAAGAGGACGCCGAGGGATTCCAGGTGCTGGCGCGCGACTCGCCGAGCACCGACCCGTCCGGCTCGTTCAGCTCTCTGCTGGGCGACATCGCCGTACGCGTCGAAGACATCCTTTCCGAAACGTTCAAACGACAGAAGCTGTCCGTCAAGGGCGTGCCGTACTATGCGCAGATGCTGGTGGGCATGACCGTGTTCACCGGCCAGTACTGGGCCGACCGGCCCAAAGTGAGCAAGGAGCAGCTGGCCGCGTACATCGTGGATCTGGCATGGTATGGCCTGAGCCGGCTCGATTCCAAGCCGCAGCTGTTGTTTGAAGGCGTCAAGGCCCGGAAGGAGGCCGAACGCCGGGTCAAACGCGGGATCGATGCCGAAACACCGGCCCCGGACGGCAAGGCATCATCGCCCTTAGAGCAGACGGACCTCGACCACACGTTCAGGGAAGATTCAGGGTTGCAGAATGTGAGTTCAGGGAAGCAGGTTGCGCAACACTCTCCCGAGCCGGAAACCGAAGTGCTACGGTTTGAACAGGAAACTGAACATAACGACTAAATATGTGAGGACGTAAGACTTTCATGGCCAGCACGGCAAAGACGCTCACCTTTGTGATCCCCGCATACAATATGGAGTCCTATCTCGACCGTTGCGTGAACTCGCTGCTTTCGGCAAGCGACACCAGCGACCTCGAGGTACTGATTGTGGACGACGGCTCAAAAGACGGCACGCTGGAGTACGCGCGCAAGCTGGAACGCACCAATCCAGGCGTCGTGCGCGCGATTCACCAAGAGAACAAGGGCCACGGCGGCGCGGTGAACACCGGTATCGCGGCGGCGACCGGCATGTACGTCAAAGTGGTGGATGCGGACGATTGGGTCGACCCGCAGGCCATCGACACGGTTCTGGCCACGTTGCGCGCGCAACATGAGGTCAGCGAGCCGATCGACATGCTGGTGACCAATTACGTGTATGACAAGGTGACCAAGCGCCACAAGATCGTGGTGAACTTCCGTCGCGTGATGGAAGTTGGCCGCGTACTTGGCTGGGATGATCTGGGCAAATTCGGCCTGGCCCAGTACATCATCATGCATGCACTCACCTTCCGCACACAGGTAGTGCGCGATTCCGGGCTGCGATTGCCCGAGCACACGTTCTACGTTGATTTCTACTACTCGTATCAGCCGTTCCCGTGGGTGGAGCGCATTCAGTACCTCGATGTGCCGTTCTACCACTACTTCATCGGGCGAGAGGGCCAGAGCGTGCAGACCGACGTGATGATCAAGCGTGTGGACCAACTGCGGCTCGTCAATCGGCTGATGACCGAGGCCACGCCCGAACGCGGTACGGTGCCGGAGGGGCTGTACCGGTACATGATTCACTTCCTGGCGATCGAATCATGCGTTGCCTCGGTGTTCCTGATCCTCTCGCGCGATCCGGCCAACTACGTTAAGAAAACCGAGTTGTGGGACGCGATTGACGCCTATTCTCCGGCCATCGGCAAGGATGTGCGCTCGAAGCTGATGTCCCGCGCGCTCAATCTGCCCGGTAAAACCGGCCGTTGGATCGTGCGTAACGGCTACCTCATCGCCGAGCGCATCGTCGGCTTCAACTGATTCGGATTGTGGTTTTGCCCTGCTGACGCGTTATCAGCAGGGCATCCCTATTACCTCCCCAGCCAAGGATTTGCTACTCGGCCCAGCGGTCGGACATCGCGAAACTGTTGTGCATCAGGTTGCTGGAGGTGTATAGCACGTCGTTCAGCAGCTTGGTTGTGTGCTCGCGCAGGTAGTCGGCCATTTCATCGTTGGCCGCTTCGAGCACATCCGCCACACCCTGCACATCCTTCTCATCGCCGTGGCCGCCATCGAGCGGCCGTGCATTCGTATCCGTCGATTCGGCATCGCTTCGGGCAAGCAACTGCTCATCCGTGCGCTCGATGAGCCGGTGTCCGAACGCGCGCACGCCCTCGGCATACCCTTCGATGAACCGGTTCGTCTCATACCAATGCGCGTCGGCCACGACGGCGATCAGGCGGTTCGTCCAATACAGGTTGCCGGTGGAGACCTCGGGCGTGGTGTCCCGCAAATATGCGGGCGTATCGTTGACGTTCGCATAGAACGGGGCGGCCGCAGTGAACGGGCCGGAGCCAAACGACACCCACATCACCGTGCGATTGGCGGCCGGCGCGTACGGGCGGACCTGAATCGCCACCATATGGCCGGTGCGATTCACACCAATCGGACGGTAGCGGTGGCGTGATTCCGCCGTACCGATCGTACCATACGGGTCGTATGGCGTGCCTTCGAAGTGCGAGGACAGCAGGAAATCGACGTCTTCGAGGCTCACCTTGTCTTCCGGCACACGGCACCACGGAATATCGTCCGAAGAGGGCGTGTAGCGGGCAGCCGGCGAATCCCAGTCTTCGCTGGGGTTGAGATGGCGTTGCATGTACCAGGCGCGCGGCGTGTTGTAGATGTGGTCCTTCGGCGTCGCGGTGCCGAATGCCTTGCGCGGGTTGAAGCGGTCCGACGCAACGCCCATCGTGCGGTCGAGGTGATGCGCGGCCATGAACTCGCGCAGGTCGGCACTGCATAGGTGGTCGCGCTGCTCGCCGAATGCGTCGGCGAGGTCGAAGTCGTCGATGCCGAGCTGGTTGGGGATCGTGGCATAGCAGTCGTCGGGCACGCGGCGGGCGATCCAGTGGTGGCCGCCGATGGTCTCGACGTACCAGATCTCGTCCACATCCGAGATGATCACGCCGTTCGATTCATAAGTGCCGTAGGTTTCGAGCAGTTCGCCCAACCGCGCGACGCCCTCGCGCGCGGTGGTGACGTACGGCAGCACCAGAGTAATAATGTCTTCCTCGCCGATGCCGCCGGGCTGTTCGGCCAAGTAACCGTCGCTGCCGGGCTCGCCGCTGGCCGGCTTGAGCTCGACCATCGGGTCCGCACCGAGCACGCGCTCGTTGACGGCGATGGTTTCGGTGGCGCTCATCGCCACATTGTGTTCGTTGGCGCCGGCCTCGGCCAGAATGCCACGATTATTCAGCACGTTCGGTGCGATGGTGTACCGGCAAGGATTGTCTGGCAAATCGATTTCGACGTGGCTCAGCACGCTGCGGTAGTGGCGCGGCTGGTCGTCGGGGGCGACGGCGACGAAGCGCTTGGGATCGTAACGGCCCGAGCCCGAATCGTCATCGCGGGCGATGATGGTGGAACCGTCGTAACTGGCATTTTTGCCGACAAGAATCGTGGTGCATGACATGGAGCACCACTCTAGGAGCCAGGCTGGTCGAAACAAAAAATCCTTGGAATCACTGCGATTCCAAGGATTTACTGTGCCCCCTGTGGGATTCGAACCCACAACCCACGACTTAAAAGGACGCTGCTCTAACCGTTGAGCTAAAGGGGCAACTCTTCTAAGATACACACCGTTTGGGGATATTTCAACTACGGCGTTGCGTACACGTCTGCGTGCGCGATTGGTCCAACGCACGGCACAGCACACGCAATGTGGCCCAAATCGTGGGCCAAATCGCATATCGCTTCCAGCGATAGATAGCCGCCGGCGACTACCCTTGTACATTATGAGCGAATCCTCCAATTGGAGCAATCCCCTGCGCGACTCGCGCGACCTCAGACTGCCCCGTATCGCCGGCCCGTGCAGCCTCGTCATTTTCGGTGTCACGGGTGATTTGGCACAAAAGAAACTACTGCCGGCCGTCTACGACCTGGCGAACCGCGGCCTGCTGCCACCGAGCTTCGGTCTGACCGGCTTCGCCCGCCGCGACTGGACACAGGAACGGTTCATCGAATTCGTCAAGGCCGCCGTCCAGGCGCATTGCCGCACGCCGTTCAAGGAGTCGACTTGGCGCAATCTGGCCGCCGGCATCCGCTTCGTACAGGGTACGTTCGACGACCCGGAGGCCTTCGCGCGTCTGAGCGCTACCGTGCAGGAGCTTGACCGCGACCGCGGCACGCAGGGCAACCATGCCTTCTACATGTCGGTGCCGCCGCGCGCCTTCCCGCAGGTTGCCAAGCAGTTGGCCGCCTCCGGCCTGTCGCGCTCGTCCGAGGGCGCATGGCGCCGCGTGATCATCGAGAAGCCGTTCGGCCATGATCTGGCCAGCGCCAAGGAACTCGACAGCGTGGTGTCCGAAGTGTTCGACCCGAGCTCCGTGTTCCGCATCGACCACTACCTCGGCAAGGAAACCGTGCAGAACCTGCTGGCCCTGCGCTTCGCCAACGCCATGTACGAGCCGATCTGGAACGCCAACTATGTGGACCACGTGCAGATCACGATGGCCGAGGACATCGGCATCGGCGGCCGCGCCGGCTATTACGACGGCATCGGTGCCGCACGCGACGTCATCCAGAACCACCTGCTTCAGCTCATGGCCCTGACCGCCATGGAGGAGCCGGTGAGCTTCACCGCCAAGGACCTGACCGCCGAAAAGACCAAGGTGCTTTCCGCCGTGCGCCTGCCCAAGGACCTCGCCGCCAACACCGCACGCGGCCAGTACGCCAAGGGCTGGCAGGGCTCGCACGAAGTGGTCGGCTACTTGGAAGAAAAAGGCATCGACCCCAAGAGCACCACTGAAACGTACGCCGCCATCCGCCTCGATATCGACACCCGCCGCTGGGCTGGGGTGCCGTTCTACCTGCGTTGCGGCAAGCGCCTGGGAAAGCGCGTGACCGAAATCGCCGTGGTCTTCAAGCGTGCCCCGCACCTGCCATTCGAGCAGACCGCCGTGCGCGAGCTCGGCAAAAACGCCATCGTGATTCGCGTGCAGCCTGACGAGGGAGTCACCATGCGATTCGGCGCCAAGGTGCCGGGCGGCTCCACCATGGAGGTCCGTGGTGTGAACATGGACTTCAGCTACGGCCGCTCCTTCACCGAGAACTCGCCGGAAGCCTATGAGCGACTGATTCTGGACGTGCTGCTCGGTGATCCGCCGTTGTTCCCGACCACCGAAGAGGTGAACCTCAGCTGGGAGATCCTCGATCCGATTGAACAATTCTGGTCCACGCTTGGCCAGCCGCAGGCCTACCGCGCCGGTACGTGGGGTCCGGCACAGGCCGACGAAATGCTGGCGCGCGACGGCCGCCACTGGAGGATGCCATGATCATCGATATGCCGAACACCCGCACCCGCGAGATTGCGCACAAAATCGAACAGCTGCACGAGGAGCGCGGCGAATCGGCGACCGGCCGCGTGCTGACGCTGCTCATCGCCACCGAGGACGCGGATCTGGAGCATGCGCTGGAAATCGCGAACTCGGCCAGCCGTGAGCACCCATGCCGCGTGATTGCCGTAGTACCGGACACCAATCCTGCCGACCAGTCCGGCGAAGGCGAACCGAACACGTCCGAAGTGGCCGCCGAGGCGAGTGCGAATCGCGACAATCCGGCCGTCGACCTGACCGATGGACCGAGTGATCCGAGCGATTCCAACCTGAACGCCCAGGTGCGATTCGGCGCGGACGCCGGTGCCGGTGAGATCATCATCTTGCGCCCGCGCGGCGGCCTCATCAACCACCCTGATACGCTGGTTATCCCGCTGCTGGTGCCGGATGCGCCCGTGGTGGCGTGGTGGCCGACCACGCCGCCGTCGAACCCGGCCAAGGATCTGATGGGTGCGATGGCCCGCAGTCGCATCACCGACGCGTTGCACTCCAATAATCCGGAGGCCACGATTGAGCGTTTGCGCCGCAATTGGACGCCGGAAGATATCGACCTGTCTTGGACGCGACTGACCGTCTGGCGCGCAATGCTCGCCTCGATGCTCGATCAGCCGCCGCACCTGCCCATCACCGCCGTGAAGGTGACTGGCAAGGCCGACTTCCTGCCTCTGGAAATGCTGTGCGCATGGCTACGTCTGAAACTCGGCGTACCAGTCGAAACCGAGTTCGTACCCGACGCGCAGGCCGTGACCGGCGTGTACCTGACCCGTGAGGACGGCGTGATTTCGCTGGAACGCCCGTATGAGGACCAAGCGCTGATCTCGCTGCCCGGCCAGACTCCGCAGGAAGTGTCCGTGCCGATGCGCACCATCGAGGACTGCCTGACCGAGGAACTGCGTCGTATCGATCCCGATGAGATCTACGCCGAGGTCATCAACGAAGGATGGGATCTGATTCGTCACTGAAATCGGTAGAACCCGTTGCCACAGCGGCGTTGGCATGAGTCCGGCAATTGTGGCCGAGCCATGCCAACGCCGCTGTTCATCGTTCCCTTCCTCATGCGATACCGAAACTCATGCCCGCGGAGTAATAAAGTGACATACGCGATGTCGCACAATGTACATTGTGTTGTCAACTGACAACACATTTCATTGCTGCAAATGGCTGGATTCCCGGCATGCCACCCGTATTATGCGTTGTCAACTGACAACACAATGCACATTGCAAAGTACGACACATACCCCATATAAGGACCATACATGGCAACTCGAAAACTCATTGTGTATCCGAATAAAGATCTGATGATTCAGGCTGGCGCGCAACGTTTTGTCTTGGCGCTGCTCGATTTGCTCGCCGAACGATTGCCTGATGGCACGCATCGCACGCGTGTGGATGTGGCGCTGTCTGGCGGTTCGGCCGCGCAGCCGTTGGGCTTGGCGCTGAGCGATCCGCTGGCTGATGCGATTGATTGGTCGCGCGTGCATTTCTGGTGGAGCGACGAACGTTTTGTGCCGGCTTACGACACCGATCGCAATACTCTGGAAGCCCGTCGCCTGCTGCTTGACCAGCTGGTGACAGATGGCAAGCTGCCTGAATCGAATATTCATGAGATGGCGGCCGATACCCGTTCAGCCGATGACATCGCCGATGCGATGGATCAAGCCGACAACGATGATGCTTCCGTTCGCGCCGCCGCCGATGCCGCGAACGATGCGTTGCTGGATGATGCCGCGCGCGACTATGAGCGCGAGTTGGTGAATGAATTGGGGCCGGAACCGGTAATCGATCTGATGATTCTCGGCATGGGACCGGACGGTCACTATGCGTCGCTGTTCCCTGGTCATGATGAGGTCAAGGTTACCGATAGG
>JAIJEI010000217.1 GCA_022739095.1 Bifidobacterium sp. | reverse complement strand
GCGGATTTTGCCATTTACCTCGCCCAGGAACGCAACGTCAAAGCCTTCTACACCACACCGATCAAGGCGCTGAGCAATCAGAAATACCATGATCTGGTCGACGTGTACGGCCCGGACAAAGTGGGCCTGCTCACCGGCGACACCTCGATCAATTCCGAGGCGGACATCGTGGTTATGACCACCGAAGTGCTGCGTAACATGCTCTACGAGCGTTCCACCACGCTGAACGCGCTGCGCTATGTGATCCTTGACGAAGTGCACTATCTGGCCGACCGATTCCGTGGGCCCGTGTGGGAGGAAGTCATCATCCACCTGCCCAAGACGGTCAAGATCGTCGGCCTGTCCGCCACCGTGTCCAACGTGGAGGACTTCTCCAACTGGATCGCTTCGGTGCGTGGCGACACCAAACTGGTAATCAGCGAACACCGCCCCGTGCCGCTGGAACAGCACGTCATCGTGCAGGCGGACGAACACACCGAGCCCGAGGTATTGGACCTCTATCGCCGCGACGGCAACGGCGAGCAGACCACCAAACTCAACGCCGAACTCATCAACCGCCTTGACCAGCTGGACCGCAAGGCCGCACGCCGGCGCGGCGAGGAACGCCCCGATAAGCGCAAGGGCTTCGGCAGAGGACGTGGTGGTAAAGGCGCCAAGGACCGTGCCCCGAAAGCGGAACGCCATACTCCGCGCCGTTGGGCCGTAGTGGATGAGCTTAACTTCCTGGGACTGTTGCCCGGCATCTACTTCATCTTCTCTCGCAACGGCTGTGACCAAGCCGTGGAACAGTGCATCAACGCCGGACTGGAGCTCACCACCGATGAGGAAGTGACCAGGATTCGCCGCATCGTGGATGAGATGGTGGAGGGGCAACTCACTCAGGAAGACCTGAAAGCTCTGCAGTTCTCCAAGTTCCGCTTCGCGTTGGAAGAAGGCTTCGCTTCGCACCACGCCGGCATGATCGCCCTGTTCCGCCAGATTGTCGAGCGATTGTTCGAAGAAGGTCTGGTCAAGATGGTGTTCGCCACGGAAACGCTGGCCTTGGGCATCAATATGCCGGCCCGTTGCGTGGTGGTCGAGAGACTCGAGAAGTTCGACGGCGCCGGTCACGTGGGCCTGACGCCCGGAGAATTCACGCAGCTCACCGGTCGTGCCGGTCGACGCGGCATCGACACCATCGGCCATGCCATCGTGGTCGACCATCACGGTTTTGTGCCCGCCACGGCCGCCGCGCTGTCATCCAAGCGCGTCTACCCGCTGCACTCGAGCTTCCGGCCCACGTTCAACATGGCCGTGAACCTGCTCAATTCCAGCGACTACGAGACCGCGCGCGTCACCCTGGACCAGTCGTTTGCCCAGTGGGAGGCCACCGAATCGGCCTGGCAGCTGGAATCGCAGATCAACACGCTGAAGAACGCGCTGGCCGGATACGAACAGGCGTTCGCATGCGAACACGGCGACTTCAAGCAGTTCATGGCCTTGCGTATGGAGCTGAGCGACATCGAAAAGGAAGGCCGCCGCAAACTGAAGCACGAAGTGTTCCTGACCGATAAGGAGCGTTCACGCGCCTTCCAGAACCTTGACCAGCGCATTCGCAATTTGCGCAAGGCGGAACACGAGCATCCATGCCGTAACTGCCCGGACCTCCAGCAGCACCTCAAATGGGGCCACCGCTGGGACCGTGAGACCCGCGAACTGCAGCGCGTCACCGATCGCTACGACTCCCGTACCGGGTCTGTGGCACGTCAGTTCGATCGCATCTGCGATATTCTCACCGGGCTTGGTTACCTCGAACGTCATGTCAATGCGGCCGGCCACATTGACATGACGTTGACCGAGAAAGGCTCGCTGCTGCGCCGCATCTATAGTGAACATGACCTGGAACTGTGCGAGGCGCTGCTCGCCGGCACGTTCGACAAGCTCGACGCCAACGGACTGGCCGCTGTGCTCTCTTCACTGGTATACGAGGCCAGACGCGGGGGAGACGGCGAACCGAGGCACTACCCGGGCGGCATCTCCGGGCCCATCGCCATCGCTTCGTCCAAGTTCAAGGGCATTTGTGAAGACATCGATATCCTGTGCGAGGATCACGGTCTGGACGAGATGCAGCGGCCGGACTTCGGCATTCTCGACATCATGTATGAATGGGCGGATGGCGGTTCGCTGGGATCGTGCCTGTACGGCACCGACATGACCGGCGGCGACTTCGTGCGCACTGCCAAACGACTGGCTGACGTGCTGCAGCAGATCGCTGTCGCCCAGCCGCTGCCGTTCGACGGGGGAGAGCGGCTGGCAGGCCTCGCCCACGAAGCGGCCGACCGGGTCAATCGTGGCGTGGTGGCCTACTCCGGCGTGGACTGACAGGCCGTTTGAGAGGAGTTTGTCAGCCGATGTCGGAAGCTTGGAATAGCGGCCAAGTCCGAACTGTTGCGTAAATTAGTAGGGTTAAAGATCTTTCAAGGAGGATGCCGATATGGCAGAACGTAGCCTCAGGGGCATGAGCATCGGAGCGAAATCGCTGGAGTCCGACGACAACGTCGATTTCGCCGCGCGAAACGATGTGGCGTATGTATGCCCGAAGGGCCACCGCACCATCCTGCCGTTTGCCGAGGGTGCCGAAATCCCGGACGAGTGGGAGTGCCGTTGTGGTTCCGTGGCCCACCGTGAGGGCGACGCCGACCGTGAGGGCGACGAAATCAGCAAACCCACCCGCACCCACTGGGACATGCTGCTGGAACGCCGTAGCGAAGAGGAACTGGCCACCCTGCTCGAAAAGCGCCTGCAAATGCACCGTGACGGTTGGATTCCCGACTA
>JAIJEI010000216.1 GCA_022739095.1 Bifidobacterium sp. | reverse complement strand
CCCCATCTAAGCACTGCAACAAAAAGACCCCGACCATCTCGGTCGGGGTCTTTGTCGTCAGTAATGCTCGAAGTAATCGCTACGAGCAGAAGGTCACTCGGTGACGGCCTTCTTCAGCAGGGAGCCGGCGGAGATGCGAACGCCGTAGGAAGCCGGAATGTCAATCTGCTCGCCAGTGCGCGGGTTGCGGCCGGTGCGAGCGGCGCGCTTGACGCGCTCAGCGGAGAACAGTCCGGTGAGCTTCAGGCCTTCGCCGGACTTCATAGCCTCGACGAACACATCCTGAAAGGCGTTAACAGCAGCCTCGGCCTGAGCCTTGGTCAGGTTGGACTTCTGGGCGATCTTCGAGACGAGATCAGACTTGTTGTATGCCATAAAGCATCCTTCTTGGGTCAGGGGGCGAGCACTTTTGCTTCGTCCACGTTTTCACCAATGATACTAGCGCATGTTCCTGCGAAAACCCGCATCTTATAAGGCTTTTCACATCTATTTCGTGTTCTGAAGCCCAAAATGGACGAAAACGGACAAATCAGACGAGGTTATGACGGTCGAGCCACTTCATAGCGGCCGCTCCTAGCGGAATTCGCAGCCAATAGAACACCATGCGATGCAGCAACGTGGCGGATAGAGCCACGCCCTGAGGCACGCCGACCGCCACGAATGCGAAGGTCAACGCGGCTTCCACACCGCCCAAACCACCGGGGGTGGGCACCGCGGAGCCCAACGCATAGGCCAGCATGAAGACGAACGTCGTTTCAATCGGATTTGATGAATAACCGAACGCTTGCAAGGCCGCCCAGAAAGCGAGCCCAGTGGTAGTGTTCTGGAACAGCGCGCCCAGGCAGCTGACCGTGAGCTGTCGGGGCTGGGAAAGCACGTCCAGCAGCTGGTTGATATACGTCTTGGCCAACGGCATAAGACGACGGGTCACCCAGTGGCGCAATGGCGGAATCATCATCTCAATGGACAACACCACAACCACCACGCCCAGCACAAGGACCAACGTATTCGTCGGAATCGCGCCGGAGAACATATTGCGGCCGGTGAACAGGCCAATCAACACCAGCATGGAGAAGTACACGGCGTAATACACCACGAGCGCGGCACTCATGATTGCGGTGGCCGGGGTGTTGCGGTAGCCGGATCTGCGCAGAAACTGCAGGTTGACGAACGAGGGGCCCACTCCGGCCGGCATGGACACCGTGGCAAAGCCGCCGGCAACCTGACTCATGAACACGCCCGTGTTATCTCGCTTGCTGCGATCCATGAGAGCGCCGAGCAAAATCGACGAGCCGATCCAGCCGCAGGCACCGAACGCGAGCGTTACCACCGCCATCAACGGGTTGGCGTTGGTCAGCGCGGTTATGATTTCCTCGGGCTTCAACTGGGTGAAGACCACGACCACAGCCACGATGACCAGCAGCATGGTGATCATCGAACGCCAGGAGAAGCGGGCAAGCGTCACCGGCTCGGCGGATTCGGCGGTCTCCTCATCAATTATGGTGTTGATGTGGTCTCGCAGTTCCTTGAGCAGCTGCTTGTCCCATGTGCCCAATGCGCGTGTCGGGGAGGGAACCGCGACTTTCTGGATGAACGGGGCCAGCGCGGTCAACGTCGTGTCGCCCCAAGCTTCACGGGCAGCCGCGACTGCAGGTTTCACGCCGATCAACGCGGCGAACAGCGCAAGCAACTGGACCTTGTCAAGCGCGGTATTGGCCGGGCCGGAAGCGTTGTCGCCATTCAGCCAACCGGCGATAACCGCAGTGCCATCTTCAAGCCGGGCGAGCGTATCAGGCGTGATGCGCCGGTGCGTATATCCACGGCGGTTCGCCACGGACAGATATCGCATATACGCTACGGCGTCCGCCTGGGTGAGCGTGTTCAGATTGGCGGGCATCTCGATGGTGTGCGCATCCAGCACCAGAATCGCGGACTCGTCCGTATCGGCGATGCCATAGGGGGCGGGCGCAGGCAGTTTGATATTGTGCAGGCCGAGCAGCATGGCAAAGTGATGCTGAACGGCGTCGCGCACGGAACGATCGCGTCGAATGGACACGCTGGTAAAACGTACCCAATCCCAGAGTTGCTTCAGATAGCCGACGGTATGGGTTTGCGCGTCGATGACGGAAACGATGAACCGGCGGTTATTCGCGGTCTCCGCATCGTAGATGCGTGAGCCTTCCGCCAAATCGTCATCCAAAGTGGCGGACAATGAGCCATGGCTGATTCCGGGCTCCTGATGCCGGATAAGTGAGGTGATCTCTAATTCGATGCTTGAGAGCACCGCGACGAGATCTTTACCCCACACGCCTTTATTCTGCGTGCCGACCACGAATCGGACAAGCATGCCCACCGTGCGGCCGGCGGCCAGCGAAACCAGCATGCCGGTAACCGAATGCCACGAAAGCACCACCATCACCGCGGCGATGGCATACAGGATATTCCAACTCCATTTGACCGTGGAGCGGGTACGGCGTGGCCCGGCGGCGGTCAGGAAGGACGCCATGCCGGCGTAGATGTCGGGCAACAGCCCGGAGCCGTATGAGGTGGCGGCTGAGGCCAGTGCCATTGGCAGGGCGAAATCGTTCAGATTGCTGATTGCCGTCGATATGCCCCACACAATGCCGTATCCGGCAAACATGGCCAGCGCGGACACCGCAGCTTGCAGCCATTCGCGGGCCAAGAGCAACTGAGCGAGCACGATAACTACGATGACCGTGGTGGCCAGCTGCGTCAGTACGGTGGAGGGGAAAGCGGCCAGCCAGTTGATGGCTTGGGCGGCGGTATGCGCGTCGGATTCGACGCCGCGCGTCATGC
>JAIJEI010000023.1 GCA_022739095.1 Bifidobacterium sp. | reverse complement strand
CCCTGTTCGTGTTATGCAACATGCTGATTATCGAACTCGTCATCGCGAAACGAATCGCCAACATCGATCTCTCGTCCGCGCTGAAAAGCGTCGAATAGTAAGAAAAGAGGAATCTATGACTATAGGAATCAGCTCTGCAGGAATCTCCGTGCCAATCCGAAGATTGCCGGTGATCGACACCGTATCACAGTGGAATAACATATCGGCTGATCTAATCGTCAAACAATTCGGAACGGAATGCCGAACTTCTTTAGGAAGCGACGAAGACACCCTGACGTTGGCACATGAAGCCTCTCATAATTGCATGGATAACGCAAGAGCTGACCCGTCAGATGTCGATGCAGTGTTCTTCGGCACTGTTACGGCTCCGGAACTGTATAGGGGGTGTGCCAACGCCCTGATGGACATGCTCACTGCATCCAATGCGTACACATCCCAAGACGTGTCCGCCGCCGAGCGTTCTGGCATCATGGCTTTGACCAATGCCTATGCGTATATATCTAGTGGACTGGCGCATCAGGCCTTGGCTGTGGGATCCGATAGCTTATGCCGTCATACTGCTCCCGGCGACCTGCGTGAATCATATGAAGGAGCGGGAGCAGGTGCCCTTTTGATAAGTGATCAGAACGTCATCGCTGAAATCTTCAAAGTCTCCAGCTGTAATTCCAATTTCCCGGAATTCGGCCGTCCCGAGGACGAACGTTATATTCGCGGCCTGATGCCGATGGATTCAGGCACCACGCATATCGGTATGATGCGTCACATCACAACAGCGCTGCAACGATTCATGGCCGAACAAGCCATGACAGTCAACGATTTTAACTACGTCATCCTACCCCAAGAACATGTTGGACAGTCATTGCAATTGGCACGTCACCTGCACATCGACAAAGAGCGCATCCTGCCCACATTGTTCGCTTCGACTACAGGTGATTTAGGATCGGCGGTCCCTCTCATCGCATTGGCCAAGGTACTGGAGATCTGTGAACCGGGCAGCAACATCTTGCTGTGTGCTTACGGTCACAACGCTGGCGCCGATGTGTTGGGATTGACTGCCACGGAGCACGTCACTGAATACCAGCGCAACTTGGTCAGCACCGTGACCGGCATACTTGACGAAACCATAAACGTCAAATATCCCATCGCGCTCAAAAATGAGTACAAACTCTCTTCGCCGAACATTACCATCGGGACATTCAACTAATCAGCTCACCAGAGAGGACACGAACTGATCCTCATATACAGACAAGGAATATTCATGACAAATCGTGTTGCGATTATCGGAACAGGTATGGTCGATAATCCTGGGATAAGCCATCCGGATAAAAGTTTCAAGCAGTTGCTTGTGGAATCCGTTTATAAGGCGATCCGGGATGCGAAGATCGAAGCAACCGACATCAAGGGAAGTTCGTTCTCCTACGCAGGAGAATGCGAAATCGGATACGGTGGCGTTTCTGCTACGCTCAACGATGCATTAGCGCTCTCGCCCATTCCCGGGTTCATCAACGCATCAAATTGTGCCAGCGGACATACAGCGTTTATGCAAGGATGTCAACTCATCGCCAGCAAGGAATGCGACATAGCATTGGTCGCCGGATTTGAAAAATCCAGTGATGTATTGCCCTTTTTTGATTATGCTCTAATTAGTTCTGACTCGATGTATGACTACAATCTCGGATACTCTCACATAGATGCAGTGCTGATGCAACGCGAGTACTTCGCCCGATACAACATCCCAGCTGAAAAAAGAGCAGCGGGCCTAATGGCGTATGGCAAGTTTGCCCGGACTATGGGAAGTAAACATCCTGCCGCGTGGTGGTATGGCAAGCCGGTTCCCACTGATAAAGAACTTGCCGGCATGCCTATGTTTGGTAGCTTCATGAAACCTGGTGAAGGATCAGCGGCATTGATTCTTGCCTCGGAAGAAGTAGCCAAACGCATTTGCGCCAATCCTGTATTTGTACAAGGTCGCGCCTATATCACCACTTCGCATTATGTCGGGCATCGCTATGATGCCACATTACTTAACGGATATGACGACCCGGCCCTCAGCAGTGCAGGTAACGGATTCCCCTTATCCATCGCGTGCGACAAAGCATACCGAGAGGCTGGAATTGCCCCGTCCGATGTCGATACCATCGGTATCTACGACCAAGTTGCGTCTGAATTCGTTTCATTGGAAGCCGCAGGAATTTGTCCAGAAGGACAAGCCGTTGACTTTGTTCTGTCCGGGGAATGCGGCCCTGACGGTCGTGTTGCAGTCAATACAGACGGTGGTAATATCGGTCGCGGATTTGCCGGAGGAACCGCTGGCCTCTATCCAATCATCGAAATCGTGCAGCAGCTCAACGGCACCGCACGAGGATATCGTCTGCATCAGCCCAGATGGGGCGTGTCCACCTATGTGGGCGGAGGATTCGCCCATTGCGTATCTGTCGTTATGACCAACGAGTAAGTGAAATATCATGGCAAATCAGTATTCCGAACAACTCAGCAATCCCACCGTCGAATCATCACTCAGGCAATGGCACGAATACGATGGGCTTCATCGTATGGTTGGCACCGTCTGCCCGCATTGCAAGCGCATGTTCTTCCCCAAGAGGTTCGTCTGCACGCAGTGTCATTCTCTTGACGTCCAACCGTTCACGTTCAGCGGCAAAGGCACCCTCATCAACGTTAGCCGACAACTCCTTCCTCCGACTAGAATTATGGGATTCCGAGAAGACGCCATCCGCATCATGGTTGGAGTTAAGCTGGAAGAAGGGCCAGTCGTCATGTCTGAACTGGTGGATTGTCTCGATGATGTGGACAAGCTCATCGGCAAGCCCGTTCACCATGTCATCAGAAAATTGGCCCGCTCGGCCAATGGAGATTACAAATACGGATATAAATTTAAACTGAGTCGTCAACTATCAGAACCGGCCCTATGACCCATAGCGTTGTATGCTCTCATCCAACGTTGCAACCCGAGGTGCACGAAAATGATTCATGATCAGACATCTACGTTTACTCCGCTGCAAAAGCAGATCATCAGCTTTCAACGCATTCATCAAGACAGTGATGCCTATAATCTCAACTATCTGTTCTCACTGTGCGGTGACATTGATGTCGTATATATGCGCGATGCAATCCAGTCAGCAGTTGATCAATGTCCGGCGTTCACCATTCGCATCGACACCACAAGCGGACAGTGGAAGCAATTCTTTGCCAAAGAGCACATCCTAGTTCGACATATAATTGCGCATAACAGTTACGAACACGTACTTGATCAGCTGAAAAGGCAGGCACGGATCCCATTCTCGTTTACTGGAGAGGCTCTCGCTGAATTATCCATCATCGAAGTCGAACACCGCGTGCTGTTTTTCATACACATAAGTCATGCAATCTTCGATGCGTTCAGCCTTGATGCGTTTCTTCTTAAGGTGGAACATGCCTATGTGAAGCCTTTGGATAGGCGTGTGCGCAACGACACATATCTCGATTACGTAGACGTCTGGTCCCGGAAAACGGCGACGGACCAGGCTAGTCTTGTACTGAATGCTCTAGACTCGAATATCGATTTCGGCAATGACAATATAGTATGTGACGGCAATGAGCACGCGCTTAAACCACTTATCGGGCACCGCGAATGTATATGCGGGAAGGTCGCTTTTGAAATTGCCGAAATTCACGGTGCAACGACATTTGCGGTCCTACTGTCCGCATATGCATTCCTTATCGGGCAGCTAACTCATGTTGATTCTGTCGGCGTTGCGATTCCCTATACTAATAGGCCTAAAAAGCGACTGGACGACATTGGACTATATGTCAATACACTGCCATTACACATCACGATAGATCCAGATGAATCGTTTGACTATTATCTTGAACGCATCCAGCATGATTTACACATACTATCGGAACATCAGAATGCCGATGTGCTAAGTTTGCCCGGTGTCATTGCTCCACAATGCGCTATAACATATTACACTCATTTCCAGACGCTCAATCTACCCGATGTGACTATTAATCGGATCGACCTCCCGAATGAGTCGAGTATGTTCCCTGTTTCAATTCGTATTGAACGCGACGGCAACGAATTAATTGTATTGAACGAGAGTAACGGAATGTACCGCGATATCCCGTTCGGACGTTACATCGCGCGATTCTGCGAAGAAGTATCATGTAACGGACGGATACGCCTCGGGGATATCAGCCTGCTCAACGACGAAGAAGAACGCGCCATGTTGTCCAGTATTAACGGCGATGGAATGGAATTCCGTTGTTCCGCCGCCACTGTGTGCTCAATGGTCGCAGCCCATGCCGCCATTCGCCCTGAAGCCGTTGCCGTTATCTATAAACAGACACAGCTTACCTACACCGATGTTGAGCACATCAGCAATCGGCTGGCACGTTTTCTTTGCCGGCACGTCGAAGCACGATATGTCATCGTGTCCGAACCGGTGAGTGCTTATCTGGCACCTTTGATTTTAGGCATATTTAAAGCAGGCAAAGTGTATGTGCCGGTGGACAGCGTTATGCCGGACAGTCGTAAACGCCTCATCATGGATCAGTTAACTGATTACGCTATCATTGGCGATTCCTGTTCCGGTCACAATTACATGGGGGGCAATTGCCTCATGTCTGTCTTTTGCGGCCCAATACGATGACGGTCCTTATACGCCACGGTGCCATGCTGAGGATTTGGCGTATATCCTGTTCACTTCGGGATCCACCGGTGTTCCCAAAGGTGTGCCGGTCCGCCATGCGAGTATGGTCTCATTATTCGACGCGGCCTCGTCGCGATTCGAGTATGACGAAATGGATGTTTGGACCATGTTCCATTCATATAGTTTCGATTACTCCATATGGGAGATGTTCGCGCCACTCACATCCGGGGGGAGAGTTGTCATCGTTCCTCCGAACATCAAAATGTATCCCGATGAGGTACGCAAACTGTTGGTGGAGCATCAAGTGACTATGTTTAGTCAGACTCCTTCCAGCTTCTCAAATATGCAGACACATGAAGAGACTGTTGAAAATCATTCACTATCATGTATCCGTTACCTCTTTCTCGGTGGTGAGTACATCCATGCACACATGTGTGATGCTTGGATTGCGAAATACCGACAATACGGTACAGTCATCGTCTCTTTGTATGGCGTAACTGAGGCTACTGTGCTTTCAACCCATGCAGTATTAGACGACCGCAAGCGGAAAGTCAATGGCGTCATTGGTCGCCCATTTCCCAACACATATTGCTATGTGCGCACTATAAGCGGCCATGTGGCACCAGAGGGGTTCCTCGGCGAACTGGTCCTCGGCGGCGTCGCTGTCAGTGATGGGTATTTCCGCCGGCATTCTGATGCATTCTGCGGCGATGCCAACATACCTGGCCCGGTGTTCCACAGCCATGACATGACGTATCTCAACAGTAAAGGTGACTTGATTTATGTTGCAAGGAATGACTCTCAGGTTAAAATTAGTGGGCACCGCATTGAAATTGGCGAAATAAAGACCGCGATAAACAAGTATCACGGTTGCGTCGATTGCGTAGTGACGGTGCGTCAATTCGCTGATGGCGACAAACGCATCATCGGCTATTACGTAAGTGATAGATACCTGGATATAGATTCACAATCATTGCGCACCTTTCTCAAGCAACACCTTCAGCCATATATGATCCCCGCGTTTCTGGTGCCTATTGACCATATCCCCTTGACCGTGAACGGCAAGGTTGACATCGACGAGCTTCCGACTCCTGACATTTCCAGTGTTACTGACTTGGCTGAGCAGTCCAGTTCACAAACGACTCTCAAACGGATGATGGACATCTGGCGGAAAGTTCTCGGTATTCCGAACGTGCAACCTGATGATCGGTTCTTTGAGGTGGGAGGGTCATCACTATTATTGGCGAAAACCTACGCGCTTATATTGCAGACATTCAAACTAACCGAAAAAGATGTGGACATGATTGATTTATTTACGTATACCACTCCTCAGGCGATGGCGGAATTCATTGATGGACTAGCCTTGCAAAAAATGACGGGCACCGATTTGAATCAAGGAGATTCGAGCTTATGAGCAGCATCGCCATCATTGGCTTTTCCGGTTTATACCCTGATGCGGATTCGCCGCAACAGCTCTATCGCAATCTATTGGATGGCCGCAATTCAATCGTACGATTCAGCGACTCGGAACTTCGCAGATCTGGAATCGACGAGGCGACCATCCATGATCCGTCATACAAGCCGTTTGGTACACGATTGCGTCGTTACAAGTATTTCGATAACGAATTCTTCGGCATGACCCCTGCGGAAGCACAAATTACAGACCCGCAGCACCGGATATTTCTGCAATGTTCTTACCAAGCCTTACAACACGCTGGATACGATCCGTTTCACATCGTTGACCAGGTAGGAGTATTCGCATGTTTGTCGGACAGCACTTATGTCAGGAATAATCTGACGACCAGTGGGCGCATTACTCCTGATGGCTACGATTATGCGACGCTCATTGGCAACAGCGCAGATTTCTTGGCTACACGCGTGTCCTACAAGTTGAATCTCACCGGCCCGAGCCTTGCAATGCAAACTGCGTGCTCCTCTTCGCTTACATGTCTCAATTACGCCATCCACAGCTTGGAATCCAATGAATGCGATATAGCTGTAGTCGGCGGCGTTGGACTGGTGTTACCCCATATGGCTGGCTATACACACTTAAACGGTTCGACGTTCTCCGCTTCCGGAACGGTATCGCCGTTCGACAGAAGCGCGGACGGTATGGTCCGTAGCAGTGGATGTTCTGTCATTGTCATACAAAAACTGGATGATGCACTACGTGATCATAACCATGTACATGCCATCGTCGAAGGCATAGGCATTAACAATGACGGTAACCGTAAAATTGGGTTCACTGCGCCTTCTGTGCAAGGACAGGTCGATGTCATACGAAAAGCGCTTTCCAAGACACATCTGACCATGAACGACATCTGCTATGTTGAGACTCATGGCACGGGTACCGCATTGGGCGATCCGATTGAATTCCGAGGTATCCAAGACGGATACGAGACCAAGCATCGGACGGACAATCTGCTGATTGGATCTGTCAAAGCTAACATTGGACATCTTGACGCGGCAGCTGGAATCACCGGTGTGATTAAAGTTGTTATGAGTCTCAGCAACGGTATTCTTCCTCGACAAATCAACTATCATACGCCAAACCCTCATCTTGCAATCGATGCTTCGCATATCGGCATTCCCGCGCATAATGTTCCTCTGACGAATGCTCAGTCCCATATGGCTGTGACAGCGTTGGGTCTTGGCGGCACAAATGTGCATTGTATCCTCTCAAAATTCGACGATGCGTCTACTGCAAAAATAACGGACCATTGTATAACCGCATCAACCGCACCAGTTGTCATAGTGTTGAATGCGGTCAATGACCGGTATCTGCGCCAACTATGCCTCAGTGTGGCACAGTATATCCGCGCGCACACTCCATCGTTGGAGGATATAGCCTATACGTGTTACCGAAGATTAGGGGAATTGCCTAATCGTATCTGTTTCTCTGTCGGGGATGTCGATGATTTGGCTCTAAGTTTGGAGGATTATGCTGCATGCCATGTTGTGCCGGCCTGCCACAACGAGCTGGCGCGGCAATGGCTAGAGAATGGGCGTAATGACATATTAAAGCCTTTGATACCGGAGGGGAAAGTAGTGCCTCTCCCTTACCTTATGTTCCAAGGTAAAGAGTTCTGGGTGAAACCGTCATGCAAGATTTATAGCAAGACCTCCAACAATCCTGTGCCGACAAAATCGTCAGGCACCAGCATACTGGATGAGATTATCCGCATATGGTCAGAATTTATCGGTGTGCAGGTGCATTCTGACGACAGATTCTCCGACCTGTGCAGTGACTCGCTTACTGCGGTTTCCATCGCTGCGCAAATCGGCGCAACGCTCAACCTTGATGTGGATCCGACATTGTTGCAGATCATGGATACCCCCGCTAGGCTTGCCAAACATCTACGTGTCCCTGGGCAGACGGTACCCTCTATCATACCCATTAGTACAGGAGGGCAGGCTTCTTCCTTATATATGATTCACCCAGCCGGCGGCAGTATATTCTGTTACCGTAAGCTATTCGACAATCTGGACGTGCCGTTCAATGTTTTCGGTATCGCGTTCCCCCAAGATATGGAGCCGGTCAGTTCGGTTCATGATATGGCGAAGCGATACGCGTGCTACATCATGGATCACCATGACCTCCAGCAACCGTTAGCGTTGGGTGGTTATTCCCTCGGTGGCAATCTAGCTCTTGCCGCGGCCTCCGAGCTTCGCCGGAATGGCGTGCAGGTGAAGGAGCTAATATTCATCGACAGTATCGTTCCCGAGGCTTACGCACAATCGCAGTTGTCTATGCGTGATTATGTCAATCACTTCCCGGAAATATGGGGGTTCATCACCGGAAACGGCAGAGGAGATATCTTCGATACACATAATTTCCAGACACTTGATCATGCTATACGTGAGCTACGTACACGTGGAAGCATCCCCGAGACATTCACTGACTCAGTGATCAAACGCATGTTTCATGTATGGGTGGCCAACCATCAAGCGCTGTGTGACCAGCATCTTCTGCCAGATATGGACGTTGGCATAACTCTGCTGTATGCACGTCAGCCGTTGAGCGACGCGGCATACAAGTTCGTCCGAATGCAGCCGTATCGTGCCGAACAATGGACGCGGTACTGCAAGGCCCTCCACGTGGTGCCTATTCCTGGTGATCATTATTCGATATTTAGTGATCCGGACAACAGTGCAACATTACGACGCGTGCTGCAAGATGAGTTACAGATCATATCCGCGCGAATGCTGCATAAGGAGAACTGTGCATGACACACATCATCCTGTTTGACGGACAAGGGGCCATGCCTTCCTCGTCAGCTTTGCGAAGCATCTTATCCAATACCGCAGGAATCCAAAGGTTCCAAGAGTTGTCTGAACTATTAGGGTTCTCTGACATCCCTTCCATGTTCGCATACGGACATGCGACGGAGACGTGGTACATGCAGCCGATTATTTTTGTTTATGAGTCATTGCTTTTCGACGAACTTGATCGGCGATCAGGCCATGCAATGACTCCAACGGGGAATCTCTATTATGGGCATAGTCTGGGATTGTATACAGCATTGTATGCTGCGGCAGTGAGCCCCTATGAGGAGCTATTGCATATGGTCATTTCCCGTGGATTATGTATGCAGCATTGCAGTGAAGCGGTTGATTCTGGCATGATGGCAGTGATGACCTATGATACAGAGGTCATAGCGTATGTATGCGAAATCGTCACTCGTCTCGGTGGTCATATATATCCAGCCAATTATAATTCATTCGGCGAGACCGTTATCGGGGGAACCACCAGTGCGTTGGCGCAAGCGAAAGAGTTGTTTAACATGATGAACATACGATCTGTTGACGTGCAGGTTTGTGGAGCGTTTCATACCAAGTTGTTGAAATCGGCCGCTGCCGCTTTCAACCCTGAGTGCAAACACTTTGACAGTCATGCAGCGGAATATGTGTATGTGGATCAGTCAATCAAAGACATACCGTCATGGACTTCGCGATTAACGGAGCAGATTGTGCGTCCCACGGATTTTGTGTCAACGTTGCCGTCTCTTCTCACTGCTGGCGGGGTTAGGCCGAACCCGGATGGTAATTCAATCATCGAGATTGGTCCCAATACCACGTTGTGCCGATACGTCAACGAAATGGCACCGCGTCATAGTCCCCTTGCTATAACTCAATTGGATGATATTCCGAATACCTTACTTACGTCATGATTAAAACGCTATCCTCGATTCTCGACAGTGAAAGCCATCGTTCTGGCACAGGACTAGTCGTGGACTGCTATGAAACATCGGTGATTCCTTCCATCTACCATGATTGCGAATCTATATTGCGTGAATCAGAAAATTCATTTTCCTGCCGTGTCATTGGCATGACCAATCGAATGTCGCAAGCGCAGACCCTTACCGGTCGATGGCTTGTAGCTCATGCCTTCGGTATTCCGTTGGAAGAATTGCTTTGCGGTGATATGATTACGCTTTCGGCTTACGGCAAACCCAAGTTTTCAGACACTTCCAAAGGTTGGTTTTCCATATCGCATTCCGGCACCCGTGTCATTGTTGCGAAATCCGACTACCCCATCGGTGTCGATATTGAACAATGTCATAAAGCTGTGCCGTATATTCCCTATACAGTGCTGACCGCATCAGAACAAGTTTTGGTCGGTTCTGATTATGACGCGTTCCTCTATATGTGGGTGCGCAAAGAATCTGTGGCGAAGCTTGTCGGGACTGGCCTGTCCATGCCGTTGCGTTTCTTAGATTGCTCAAGGAATCCAATTCGTTTCGGTGGTGGAGCACTCCATGGGCAATCATGGGTCGGTGAGGCTTTGAGTCCGGAAATTTTCGTTTATAATTTCGACCGTACCGACGGTGAGTATATCGGAGCCCTAGCGTCCTACCATCATGACGTATGTCTGGCTTATCATTTTGTTGATTCAAGGGCGATTGAGGTTATAAACAAAGCATCCTTCTCGTAGAAAGTGCATCAGTGCAATGAACGGGAAAGGCCGTAACGCGATAATCATAACAACGATGGCCGCGATACGGCCTTTCGGTCTTCGGGTAGAGACATCAGCGTGCGTTCCCGTTCGTCTTGGGCCGCAGGGCCGGGGCCTCCGGCAGCGAGACGTTGGCCGAGTCGGGCATGTACTGGCCTGCGGGGTTCATGGAGGATTCTATGGCGGGAGAGAATTCGCCGAACGGGTCGGGCCCGGACCAGGACTCGGGTTCGTTCAGGTCGAGCGGCGTCTCCTCGTGCCCGTCGGGCTCTCCGGTCGTCAGGTCGCTGCCTCCTGCGGTCTCGGGCTCGGGTGCCGGAGGCCGTTCCTGGCCGGCGGGTCTCGCGTGTTCCTCCACGGGCGCGGGGATTTCGACTGTTTTTAGTCAAGTCGGTGTTTCGTGTTTCGTCACTAATTTTTTTCGGACTAAAAGAAACGCCGAAACGGCCTACTCCAACTTGACAAAACACACCGTCCATTGGCCGGTGAGCCGCGAGTCCACGAAGAACGTGGCGTCGTCGCCGTGCGCGGCCTGGAACGCCTGCGCGTCCTCCACCCGTTGCAGGTCCACGGGCACGCCGGCCGTGTTGAAGGCGTTCAGGGTGGCCTGCAACGCGGGCGACTGGTCGGTGTAGGCGATGTTCACGTGGTTGGCCAATTGGTCGGCCGCGGCGTCGATGTGGGTTTCCGGGTGGCGTTTCGACCATTCGTCCTTCAGCCGGGCCTTCGCCAGGATGATCTGCCTGCGGAAGCCGGGGTCGTTGCCCTCCAGTTGGTCGGCGACCATCCATCCTTGCAAGAGGGACGAGTCGCGCATCTTCCTCCAGCCGTCGCCGTCGGCAAGCACGGTCGCGTTCAGGGTGGACTCGAACCCCTTGTCGAGGCGTTCCCTGTTGTCCATCTCCCATTGTTCGAGGCGGATGGATTGCTGCTGCCGTCTGGTCTGCTCGTAGCGTTCGTTCTGGACGGCGCGTTCGGCGCGTTCCCTGCGGCGCGCGCGGTCGCCGCTCAGCTCGTTGTGCAGGGTGCGCAGCTGCTGGGCGACGCTGTTCCAGCTCTGGACCATGATCTGGTCGAAGCCGTCCTCGGGATCAGTTTGAGCCATTGTTTCTCCTCCTTGTTGGCGTGATGGTGGTTTCCTTGTCGCCCTTGTCGTTCGCGGCGGGGACCGACAACGTTTCCAGGACCGGTTCGCGCCATGCCCGGTTCGGGCGTTCGCAGGGCAGCGGTTCGCCCTTCCTGGTGAGCTGCTGCTTGCAGTCGAGGCTGGCGACGATGCCACGGTCCTTGTCGAAAACGCGGTCGAGCATCGACGCCGCCTGGATGTAGAAGATCATCATCTGGCCGGGTGCCTTGCGCGCGTTCTCGTAGGCGCGCCACATGGCGTCGAGCGGGAACACGAGCGCCGGATAGCGCCACCAGTCGCTCACCTGTTTTTAGTCAAGTCGGCGTCACCACTCAACCCATCAGTTAACTAAACACGGTGGGTGGGCCACTAAATAGGAGCAAGGCACCTGCACGAAGAGCGAATGATTGGATGGAATCGCTATGCGACTGGTGGGGTATTATCGCGTCTGTTGTCATATGACTGATTTCGTGTGCTGAAGCGTCAAAAGTCCGCCTGATTTTGTAGATCGAAGTGCGAAAAGTGCGCCTGATTTCGTAGATTAGGCACGGTTATCCGCTTGCTTATCGTTTCTCTGCTGACCGGTCTCGGGATGTCGGGCCGATCCGAGATGTGCCGTTGTACATGGCTGGCAGCGTTTAGAGCGTTATGACCCGTTGCGCTGAACGATGGAATGCGACCACAACGGATCCTGTACGGAAGTAGTCGGTCTCGTACCTGTGGCTGGCGTTGCGCGCATCCGCCATCGCACAAGCGGGAACGATCGCATTCCCGGCCACGAGGATTCCGCTGGTTCCGCCTCCGGGGATCGGCCGGCTGGATGAGGTCGAGCCGGCGAACGATCAGGACCAAAGGTAAAGAAATTCGGTATTCCTGCAAGGCCTTTTGGGTTATCCCGCGGGCATGGGTAGACTGGCATGCGGTAGGAGAGATACTCGCTGAAAGGTGCATGCCAGCTCATGGGAACGGGTGACCAGCCGGAAAAGACCAACAACTAAACCAGCGATTGCTGTCGGCTGGCCGGTAATAGCCGTAACTGCAGCGGACGTTCCCCGCTGCAGGTGACACGCATCGCCGGAGGGCAGCTGCAAGTCCAGGTACCGGTCCGCGGCCACCCCAGTCAGCCGCGCTGACAACCCCCGGCATCATACGCGATGTGCACGTCGTGCACTGCTACGTGCCGTCCGCCGGGCTACCCGTCCAGCGAAAGCGTAACCGGACAGCCAGCCAGTATCGATACATGTCATAACGTAAGGAAGTAGCCCATGCCATCACACGCACGCACGGTCACCAGGACAACCCATCGCGTTCGCAACGCGCTGCTCGTCGTGCTGCTGTTGCTGGTCGTGTGCGCCGCGGCGGCCGGCTTCAGCGGATTCAAACTGTACAAGTCGGCGATGAGCGCCAAAGCGCACCTCAACAATGTCGTCAACGCGGCCAAGGTCATCAAGGACGGTTCCACCGACGACATGGTCAAGGCACTGTCCGACGTGAGCTACATCCAGAAGGAGGCGGCCGCCGCCAAGCAGGATGTCAGCGGCGGTCTGTGGACGCTGGCGGAGAAGATGCCCGTGGTCGGCGGTGACGTGAAGACGGCGCGCACCGCCATCGGTACCATCGATGACTTCGCGCAGACCACGCTGCCCCAGCTGGGCAAGGTCGTCACCACACTGACCGGTGCCAGCCTCTCCAGTGGCGATGGGCAACTCAACATGGAGCCGATCATCGCCGCGGCGCAGCAGCTTGCCACGGTCGACCAGTCCGTGCAATCGCAGGCCAGGACGATCCAGGATCTTCCCGACGCCAAACTCGGCGTGGTGAACAACGCGCTGCAGAACGGCAAGACGCAGATGGCCGCCCTGGCGCAGGTGACCGAAAACCTGAGCGGCATGCTCAACATGCTGCCGAACTTCCTCGGTGCGAACGGCGCCCGCAACTACGTGCTGCTGGCCCAGACGAATTCCGAGATCCGCGGAACCGGCGGCCTGATCGGTTCGGCCGGTTCCTTCAGCGCGGACAACGGCAAGATCGCGGTGGGGGAGTTCCACGCGGATGCCGAGTTCCCCCTCCAACGCCGCGTTGGATGACATCAACCAAGACGGTGACGGCACGCTGTACAGCGGACTGTACTTCGGTCAAGTCATCCATAATCTTTCGTCCACGCCGGACTTCCCGCGCGTCGCGTCCATGGCCCAGAAGTTCTGGCAGGCGGCTCCGTTCGGCGGATCGTCCGACGGCGTGATGTCGCTCGACCCCGTCGCGCTGCAGGCGATGATCGGCGCCACCGGCGACGTGACCCTGTCCGACGGGCGCGTGCTCAACGGGTCGAACACCGCCGAATTCCTGCTCAACGGCGCCTACAAGGAACTGACGCCCTCCGCTCAGGACCAGTACTTCAGCGAGACCGCCGCCCAGGCGGTCGCCCACCTGTTCAGCGACATGAACACGCAGAAGCTCATGACCGTCGCCAAGACGATGCTCCGGATGGCCGAACAGCGGCACCTGTACTTCTGGTCGTTCCACGAAGAGGATCAGGCGGTGCTGCGCAGCGCCGGCGTCACCGGCGAGATCACCAACGACGCGAAGAACCCGGTGACCGGCGTCTACTCCAACGAGATGCAGGCCTCGAAGATGGACTGGTACATCCAGCGCAAGTCGACGGTGAAGAGGACCGGCGACACCACCTACCACGTTACGTATTCGTTCACCAACACCCTGCAGCCGGGCGAGGCCGGATCCCTGCCGGAATACATCACGGCGAACGCCAAGGGAGGCGTGGCGGTGAACCGCGTGGTCATCTACACGCCGGCCGGAGGCGAGGTCAGCAACGTGTCGGCGTCGAACGGCAGTTCCTTCGCACAGGTGCAGGCCAAGGACCATATGACCTACATGGACGACATCTCCCTAGCGCCTCAGGACACGGTGACCATCGAATACGACGTGACCACCGCGGCCGGCTCGGCCAACCTCAAACTGGATCAGACACCGACCATCGGCGACCCCGCGATCACGTACGAGTATTGATCGGTATTGATCTGTGGGTGTGATCTTGGGATTGTGTGCCCTTATGAAAGCGCGCCGCCGACTCCTCTCGGAACCGGTGACGTGCTTCCGGACGACGATGTCCATTACGATCACGGCAGATCGATAGCCGACAATATCGTCACGCTGGTTCAGCTAGTTCGAATTGCAGGTGGCGGACGGTGCCCAAGACGAAAGATTCTCGTCCGTCGTTCGGCCGCCGTCGTTGGCCGTGATGATACTGGAGACCATGAAGCTCAGGCGGCGGCAGCCAAGGGCGAAGTCGAGAAAGAGGTGACGGCGTGACACTTGAACAGAGGTCAGATAGCGCGGCGGCGGAGCAGTGCCGAGCATGACCAACAATCAACGGCCGCAGGCGATTGAGGTGCGCGGGGCGCGCGTGCATAACCTCAAGAACATCGACATTGACATTCCGCTGGGTGAACTGGTGGGCGTGGCCGGCGTCTCCGGTTCGGGCAAAAGCTCTCTGGCGCTCGGCGTGCTGTATGCGGAAGGTTCGCGGCGCTACTTGGAAGCGCTGTCCACGTACACGCGCCGTCGACTGACCCAGGCCAGCCGCGCCCAGGTGGACGAAGTGCTGCACGTGCCGGCCGCGCTGGCCCTGCACCAGCGGCCCACGGTGCCCGGCATCCGCTCGACGTTCGGCACGATGACCGAATTGCTCAACAGCCTGCGACTCCTGTTCTCCCGCGTCGCCTCGCACGTGTGCTCGCATTGCGGGGCGCGCAACGAGCCCACGCTGAACGTGGCGGCCGGACTGCCCATTACTTGCGTCAGCTGTGGCAAGGAATTCCATGCGCCCGGTGCTGAATCGCTCGCCTTCAACTCGGCCGGCGCCTGCCCGACCTGCGCCGGCACCGGCATCGTGCGCGAAGTAAACCGCGCGGCCCTGGTCCCGGACGAGTCGAAAAGCATCGACGACGGCGCTGTGCTGCCATGGGGCTCGCTCATGTGGGACCTCATGAAACAGGTGTGCGGTGCGATGGGCGTGCGCACCAACGTGCCGTTCAGCGAGCTCACGCCCGAAGAACGCGACATCGTATTCAACGGGCCAGCCGTCAAAAAGCACATCCTCTACAAGCCGAAGAAAGGTGACGATTTCGCCGAACTCGACTTCACCTACTTCAACGCCGTGTACACGGTGGAGAATGCGTTCGCCAAAGCCAAGGACGAGAAGGGCCTGAAGCGTGTGGCCCGGTTCCTCAAGGAGGGGCCGTGCGCCGACTGCAGCGGCACCCGACTGAGCGCCGTCGCCCGGGCTCCGCACGTGCGCGGGCTGAACTTGGCCGAAGCCGGCGCGATGACCTTGGACGTGGCGGCGGATTGGGTGCGCGGAGTGCCGGAATCCCTGCGCCCCGACATGCGGCCGATGGCCACCAACATCTGCGAATCGTTCCTAGACGTGGCCCGACGACTGCTGGATCTGGGGCTCGGCTATCTGGCGCTTGATCGCGC
>JAIJEI010000022.1 GCA_022739095.1 Bifidobacterium sp. | reverse complement strand
GCCGGGTTCACGGGATCGTGGGTTTCGGACGTTTCGGCCTCCTCGCCTTCGTCTTTGCGGGCGAGCCGGCCGTCGTCCACCATCGCGTCGATGATCTCCCATCCTTCCTCGATGCTGCGGTCCCGCAATTCCCTGGCCGAGATCATGTCGCGCATCGCGTCCATGTTCTCGTTGTTGTCGGGCCAGTCATGGTCCTTCAGCCAGTGCCGAAGGTCCTCCTCCGTCCAGCGGATCTCCGCAATCGTTTCGTTGCCTTGCCCGGCGTTGCTTTGATCGGGATGAAGCAACGCCTCAGATCGGAGACCGAAATACGCTTTGTCTTCCTGGAGGCCGGACAGGAAGCCGGAGGGCGTGAACCCGTTGCGTGCCGCGAACTCGCGGGACCAGCATTCGTCGAACTCCTCGTCGGGGTCGAAGTCGAGGAGCCCGTCCGCCATGGCGCGCCTCAGCCCCTTCTCGTCCGCCTCGGCCGGCACCGTGACCGAGACCGTGGCGTGGTTGGGGGCCTCCAGCGTCATGTACAGTTCGCTGCGGCCGGCGTAGCGTTGGATGAAGCATTCCCCGTTGCCCCAGTCGAGCTCGTGCTGCTCGATCAGCTCCTTCGCCTTGTCGGTCAGGGCCCGTTCCTGGGGCGTGTATTCGTCGGGTTCCATCACCATGATGTTTTTCCTTCCCTTGGATGATCGGTGCCGCGCCGTCCGGCGGGCATGGCTCCGATCATCAGCCCATACGGTCGGTCGCGCGGGGCATGGCGTCTACGGGTCAGATGATTCCGCCGAGATCTGATGCTCGGTCCCTTCACGTGTCCCGCCCCTCAGTACCAGTTGTGGGCGAGCCAGAACGTCTTGGCGGCGCTGGGGCTGCCGTACCGTCCGGCGATGTAGTTCAATCCCCATCTGATCTGGGTGGCGGCGTCGTCCTTCCAGTCATCGCCGGCCGATGCCAGTTTCGACGCGGGCAACGCCTGGGGTATGCCGTACGCGCCGCTGCTCGGGTTGGTGGCATTCCACTGCCATCCCGATTCCTTGTTCCACAGCCATACGAGCGCGTCATAGTCGCCGTCGCCCCAGTCCTTGTACGAGGCGATCATCTTCCTGGCGATGGCCCGGGCCCGTTCCGGCGTGGCGTGGGTGCCGTCGCCGTCGTAATCCACCACCACAGCCGTGGAGGCCGAGTCGGAACTGGAGCACGTCCATGCCGCCTCCACCGGATCCGAAGAGGAGGACGACAAGCCGGACGATGACGACGAATCGGACGAATCGGAACCGGATGACGCGGAATCCGTGCCGGTGGAACCATTGGTGGACACACTGCCGTTGGGCAGGATATAGACCGCGCCGACGCCGATCCTGTGCGTGCGGTGGTTGACGATGCCCAGGCCGGCGCGCCCGTTCATCTCGCTGATCGTGACGGTTCCGGCCTTGGCGTCCACGCTTTCCACGATGGCGACGTGCCCGTAGAGGGTGTCCGCGCCGGCCACGCCGGGCGGGTAGCTGACGATGCTGCCGGCCACGGGATCGGTGCGGGTGGTCTTCCATCCGGCGGCGGTGGCGCTGGCCGCCCAGTCGCCGCCGTTGCCCCAGTAGGAGCCCACGTCCAATCCGTTTTTATGGCCTCTCATGCACGCCCACCAGGTGCATTGCCCGTCCGGATAGGCCTGGCACACGTTGTCGGGCCCGTCGGATCCGTTGAACCACGCCTTGGCCTGCGCGATGGTCATGCCGTCACGCACCTCGCCGGTGACGACGCTTCCCGTGGTGCCTCCCGACGATCCGGTGGAGCCGCCGTCCTTGCAGCCGCCGAGGACCGCGAGCACGGTCGACGGCGTGCACCCGCCGAGCAGGGACAGCAGGCACGCCGAGAGCATGGCCGCGAGGATCCGATGGCGGCTGGTCCGGCTCATTGCGTGTTCCTCAGCGACCAGAAGGGCTTCTGCCCGCCGACCACGACCTCCACGGTCCGGCAGGGATGCTGGACCGTGCCGTATCCGGTGGCGGAGATCACCGTGTACGCCTCGTCGCCGGCCTTCACCTGATCGGGGTCGAGCTCGTTGGCGTCCTTGTCCAGCAATGGCGCGTCGAGCGCGGCCGGGCAGTAGACGGTGACGTGCCAGTCGCCGTCGTCCATCGGCAAGAGCACCGTGTTGTACGCCTGGCTGACGGTCTGCTGCGGATCCGTCGTGGATGACGGTCCGCCGCCTTCCGGGATCGGGAAGCTGGTTTCCTTCGTCGTCCAGAACGGCTGGGACTGGATGGCATCCGTATCCGAGCCCTCCCATCTGCCGTCGGAGGTGCAGGTGTAGGCGTAGTTGACGTACTTGTCATCGTATCGGCCCGAGCATACGGATCCGGCGCGGAAGCGGCGCTGGGTCCACCACCAGCGCGGCGCGTCGGAGACCGGATGGCTCTCCCCGGCACCGTCGTCGCCGAGCAGCGCGAACACGTTCTTGCGCCATTCGTCGTCGCTGCCGTTTGGATCGAGCAGCGCGTCCACCGTTTCCAATGCGGTGTCGATCGGGCCGGAACCATTGTGCAGCGCGATGCCGTCCGCGTTTTCGGAGAGCGTGCGGGTGCCGTCCTTGTGGGTGTCAACGGGGAACGCGGTGGTGCGCTGGGACCAGCCGCCGGGAACCGGGATTCCCGCCGCCTCCAGGCCGGCGTACCGTTGCGGGCTCGATTCCGTTTTCCTGTTGCCCGTGGACCCCTGTTTCGCGTCCGTTGCGGAACCGTGGTCATCGCCGGCCGTTGACGGCCGGTGGTTGGCGACGATGACGCCCAGCGAGCACACGAGGAGCGCGGCGACGAGCAGGCACAATACGCGCAGCGGTTTCGGCAGCGGACGCGGTTCCGGCCGGTTCACGATTCACCGCCTTCCCAACGGTTCGGCTCGCCCGGCATACCGCCTTCCATGTTTCCTTCCATGGCCGGATGCTCCCGCTCGGGGTTCACGGTTCCCGGATCCGTGTTTTCGGGTGATCCGTCTTCCGTCCCCGTCCATCGCGCGTCTATGAGGTCGTCCGCCGTTTTCAGCTCGGCGCTGGTGTTTCCCGCGTCCTTCGCCTTCCTGCGCAGCAGGGCGGCCCTCTCGCGGGCCTCTTCCAGACGTCCCTCCAATGATTTGATGTTGACGCGCGCCGCCACGTACCCGTCCATCGCATCCTGTTTCGTCCTCTGGCTGTCGCGCACCGCCTTGAGGATGCTGCGTTTCATGTCGCGCATGGTGTTCTGGTTGTTCGCCACGACGATCTTCCTTTCGCTCTGGTTTCCGTCAAGGGCGAGTCTGCCTTCCCGTCGCGCGTCCCACGGGGCATGGCGTCTACACGCCCCATGGCGGAAGGCGGGGCGTGTAGACGCCATGCCCCGTGTCCGGCCGTTTTGCGGCCGAGAATCGGAAGCGTCGTTCCAATCAGATGAAAGGAAAACCAATGGAATCGTTTCTCTCTATGCTCGCCGGCTGGTTCATGGGCCTGTGGACGTGGCTGGTCGGGCTCAACGGGATGCTCCAGGTGGTGCTCGTGCTGCTGTGCGTGGTCGCCTCGGGCGTGTGCGCGATCATCGGCAAACGCATGGGCAGCCCGATGATCGTGGAATCCGGCGGACAGACCTGGAGCCGCACGCTGGTGACGGCCATCGCGTGGATCGCCGGCGTCATCCTCATGCTGATCGCGGTGCTTGCCATCGCCGCCGTGTTCGCGCCGCTGCTCGGCTTCGCCGCCTGATTATGGCGGAACCTTCTACATCCGGGGCCGGCTCGGGGAGACATCCCCGGCCGGTCCCTATTCATGTCGGAAAAACGGAAAACGAAAACCAGTGAAAGGAACCACGCGAATGAGACTCGTCATCGCGGAAAAGAAATCGGTCGCCACGGCCATCGCGCAGGCGTTGTGCGCCTCGCCCGTCCAGAAGGACGGATGCTATGAGTGCGGCCAGCTGCTCGTGACGTGGGCGCAGGGCCACCTGATCGACCTCGCCATGCCAGAGGACTACAAGGACAGGGATTGGTGCAAATGGAGCCTGGACACGCTGCCGGTGGACCCGTCCGGCCATTGGCAATGGAAGATCAGCACCGAACGCGGCGCCGGCTCCCGGTACCGGCAGATCGTGCAGCTGATCCGCCGCGCGGACGTGGATTGCCTCGTCAACGCCTGCGACCCCGACCGCGAGGGCGAGGCCATCTTCCGCCGCATCGCGGACATGGAAGGCTCGCGCAAGCCGGAACTGCGCCTGTGGGTGGCGAGCCTGGAGGCGGAGGCCATCCAGGCCGCGTGGCGGGCGATGAAACCGGAATCCGAATACCGGGGGCTCGCATGGTCGGCGGAGATCAGGTCGAAGGCGGACTGGCTGACCGGCATGAACGCGAGCCGCGCGTACTCGCTGCTCTACAACGCACGGTTCAGCGTGGGCCGCGTGCAGACGCCGACGCTCGCCATGATCGCGGAACGCGACCGGCGGATACGAAGCCACAGGCCGGTGCCGTTCTGGACCGTGATCGCGGACATGGGCGGATGGCGGCTCTCCAGCGAACGGATCGACGGCAAGGACGCGGCGATGCTGCTGTGCGGCCAGGTCGAACGCGGCCGCTTCCGCATCATGTCCGTGAACCGGAGGCGGGTGAACGACCGGCCGCCCCGCCTGTATGACCTGACCGGCTTGCAGAAGGACATGAGCCGCGTGTACGGCCTGACCGCCGCACGCACGCTCCAGGCGTTGCAGCACCTCTACGAACTCAAACTCGCCACCTATCCGCGCACCGACAGCCGGTACATCACGCGCGACGACCTCGAAACGTTCGCGGCGCTCCTCGAATCCGGCCGTCTCGCCCACGGGTTCGTCACCCGCGAGGGCATACCCGGACACCCGCGCCCGGAGCTGGCCGTCAACGACGCGAAGGTGGCCGGCCATACCGCGATCCTGCCGACCATGCAACTGGACGCCGGGAAGCTGGAAGGCCTGGACGATGACGAGCGCAAGGTGATGACGCGCATCGTGCGCCGCATGTGGGAGGCTGTGGGCGACGATCATGTGCACATCGTCACCGAGGTGAAGGCCCGGCTTTCCGACGACACCGATAGGGAGTTCTCCAGCCGTTCCGACGAGACCGTGTCCGCAGGATGGAAGGCCGTCGAAACCGGCCGCGGGCCCGAACCGGAAGACGAGGAAACCGCGAACCCGGCGGGAGGAAGGAACGTGATCCCGTCGAACCTCATGGAAGGCGGCGTCATTCGCCCGGTCGGGAAGGTCACGGTCGAGGAAGGCGAGACCCGGCCGCCCAAACCGTTCACCGAGGCCACACTGCTGGCCGCGATGGAGCACGCGAGCCGGTACGTGGAGGACAAAAGCCTCAAGGCGGCGCTCGATGACGACGAATCACATTCCGGCGGCATCGGCACGCCAGCCACACGCGCGGACACCATCGAAAAGCTCGTGCGCTCCAAACTCGTGGAACGCAAGGGCCGGCAATTGCACGCCACCACGGAAGGCGAACGCCTCACCGACGTGGTGGAGCCACGCCTGAAGGACGTGCTGCTCACCGCGCGGATGGAACAGGCGCTCTCCGACGTGGAACACGGCAAACGGGAACCGGCCGACGTGATGGACATGTTCCACCGGGAGGCATTGCGGATCCCCGCCGACGCGACCGCGAACCTCAAGGCCGCCGCCGTCACGCAAACCACGAACACCGACGCGCAGGATTGGGGCGACTGCCCGCGCTGCGGCCAGCCGGTGAGGAAAACCGGCCGGATGTGGCAATGCTCCACGAACAGAAGCGAGAAGACCAAGGACGGCAAGTGGATCGCCGTCGAGGGATGCGGCTGGAAGATGTACGCGAGCCTCGCGGGCAAGACCATCACCGACCAGACCGCACGCAGGCTCCTCGCGGGACAAACCGTCACCCTGAAGGGCTTCACATCCAAATCCGGGAAGAAGTTCGACGCGGCCATCCGCATCGACAAGTTACGCGGCACGGCGTTCGACTTCGACCGCTGACCAAAAAGCCGACCATCCGTGCCCGACGCACCATGCCGCGCCGGGCACGGCAACGACCAAGGAGACGATGAAACCATGCGACGATACAGCCACGCCTTCCAGGTCCTCATGGACCGGGAGCTGTCCGATCTGCTTGCCGAGGCCTCCGCCAAGACGGGCATACCCAAATCCCGTTTCGTGAGATACGCCATCCAGCCGTTCAGCTACACGGAACTCGCCCCCGGCACCACCGATTGGGACGACGTGTACCGCACCGACCCCGACCCCGAACATCCGCTGAAGCAGGGACGCCGGCTCAATGTCATGCTCACCGGCGACGAATACGAGATGCTGTGCCGGGCCGCGTTCAAGCTGGGCATCGCGCGCAGCGCATGGGTGCGGGAACGGGTGTACGCGCTCCTCTGCCGCTCCTATGCGGACGAGCTCTCCCCGCTCACGGACGCGAGCATCCGCGACAACGCGACGATGCTGCTCAAGGAGCTCAAGACGAAGGGCACTGGAAGATGACATTCCAGAAAAAGGAAGAGCCCCTTCCCATTCGTGGAAGAAGGCGTCACCCCGAACGATCATCCACCCTCATGCGTTTTCCTATGCGCTCAGATGGATATATCCATGGATACCCACATGGACACGTCCATGGACATCCACATGGAGATGCCCATCAAATCGAAGGTAAGCAAGCTAGACGGTTCATGTACATGAACCGAACGCAGCACCTCCAGCGCCCTTCGGCGCAGGAGCAACAACCCGAGTGCCGAGGCAAAAGCCGCAAGGCCGGAGTAGCAAGCGACGTGATTGTAGCTACAATCACTCGGCCCGCGATGCGGACCGCCTTGCTCGGGAGACCCAGACCCCATGGTCGGCTGCGCCTCCAGACCGCTCGCGCGGCTTGTGCCACAACGGTGTTCCACCTGTGTGCCCGTGGTGTTACTCTGGTATCAACTTTGCTTTGGAGGTGCTGTTTTGGAGATCTACGTGCTGCCGCACGTGCATGAGCGGCATCCCGAGCTGTCCGTGGAGGACGTGCTGGCGGCGTTCAGGAGCGTCATGGTGGACGCCCGCAGGGACAACGGCACGTGGGTCTGCATCGGCCTCGACGGGCGGGGCAGGGACGTGGAGATGGTCTACGAGCAGCGCGGCGACCGCGTGCTCATCTACCACGCGATGACCCCGCCGACGAAGAAGACCCGAAGCGAGATAGGTCGCCTGCGCGGGGAAAGGAGCAATCGATGAGCGATTTCAGTGAACGCGACAGGGAGCTGCTGGCGATGTTCGGCATGGGCGAGGATCAGGTCAGGGACGACGTGGAGCGCATGGAGTCCGAGACCGCGGGCCACGGCATAACCGGACCCGTCCACTACGCGCTGCACATGCTCCCCGAGCACGACGAGGAGATGGTCAGCATGACCGTCAAGCTGCCCAAGAGTCAGCTGGAGAAGGTCACGGAGACCGCCAGGCGCTACCACATCAGCCGCAGCGAGTACGTGCGCCGGCAGCTCGCCGGAGCCGTCTGACCGTCGGCGCACGAAGACGGAACACCCGTGTGCCATCATTCGTGGCACACGGGTGTTCCCATAGGTGACACCACGGTGTTACCATGCCGCGTGAGCGGTCTGGAGGCTCTGCCGACTATGGGGTCTGGGTCTCCTGAGCAAGTCGGCCCGCACTGCGGGTCGAGTGATTGTGGCCACAATCACGTCACTTGCTACTCCGGAGGCTGATGTCAGAATAGGGCTTGCCTGTTCTGTGTGATTTCGGTATCTCCACCGATGTGTATGACCGTACCGAAACCGGATTCTCGCCGCTGTGGGCACCGCCTGAAGTGCTTCAGCATCTGACCAATGGTTCGGAAGCCGCCGACATCTATTCACTGGCGGCCACCCTGTACGCCATGTTCGTCGGCTGCTCGCCATTCCAGCACGAATATCATCCGCGTTCGCAATCGGAACTGATTTCGCTGATCGTCAACCAGCTATTGCCTCGCCTCAACCGCCCCGATGTGCCGGCCGATGTGGAAGCGGTGCTGCGCCGGGCCCTGAACAAGGACCCCGACCAGCGGTACTACTCCGCGTTGGAGTTCGCACGTGCCATGCAGCGTGTGCAATTCGCATATTTCGGGCATGCCACTCCCGTTACCGTGGAAGGGATGCCGGCCTACCCCAAAGACATCGAGCGTCGGCGCCGGGCCACGGACCAGCGAGATCAGATCACCCATTCGTCACGGCGATGGGTCAAACCGGTGGGCATTACCGTCGGTATACTTGCGGCGATCACCGCGGCGGCACTGATATTCGCCTTCGTGGTCGTTCCCCGCATGGACAGTGCCACCGGATCAGATACCAAACAGGTGGCGACGCCCGGCACCAAGGACGATGACAACAACCGAAATAATCAGGATGACGTGATCACCGATACCGCGAACGCCCAGATTCCTTCCCCGGAGAATCTGAACGGCACCTATGCGGCGGATGTGACGTTTACCTGGACGAATCCAGACCCGCAAAGCGGTGATACCTATGCGTGGGACATAGTGCAGGGCAGCAATACCGACCAGAGCGCGCAAACCGTCACAACGTCAGATCCCACGGTGACCGTCAACGCGCAGGAAGGCTCGCAGACCTGCATTCAGGTGTCCATTGTGCGCAAGAACCGCCAGATGTCCGCCAGCCCCGCCATCACCTGTGCGGCCAAGCCGCAAGAGTGATCCGCTCGCCACTGCCGGGTATGCCACCTTGGCATTGCGTATCGCATCAGGCAGCGACCGGCAGTGGCGAATTCACCAAATGGGCAACAGGAACGGCAGGTATTGGAACCGTAAAGCGTTGTCATTACACCAGCAACCAGAGAAACCAGGGTTCAGGGAGTTCAGATGACCACATCATCCCAGTCATACGGTCGTCGCCGACGCATCAGCGCGGCTCTGCGCCGCCTTATGCCCTCCGGAGGGCATACGTGGACGGTTCCCGCAATCACGCTCCTGCTGCTTCTGGGACTTGTTGCCGGCGCGGTGATCATGAGCACCGTCACACGCCGCCATGTGCAACTGGACGATGGCACCGTATGGGTCACTTCGCTGAAGAACCAGAAGGCCGCACGATTCAACGTAAAGAACAAGGAGGCCGACGCCGGCGTCTCCTCCTCCGCCCCACGATTCGACATCGCACAGCATAATGGCGACACCATCCTGACCGAAACGACCAAAGCCTCCACCATCAAGGCATCCACGGTCAGCACCGGTGTCAAGACCGACATCAAAGCCAACACCACCACTGTGGTCGGCGGGGATACCGTAGCCCTGATCAACGAGAAGACCGGCAATGTGTGGACCGGCTTGTCGGAAAACCTTGATTCCGTGACTCCCACCACTTCCGATCCGAAAATGAAGCTGGGCGAGGGCGGGCGCATCGTAGTAACCCACGATGGCAAGATCTACGGATACCGTCCATCCGACGGTATGGTGCTGCGTCTTGACAATCCCAGCAGCGCCAAGGCCAGAACCCTCGAATCGCTGACCGACGGCAAGCAGAAGACCGTTGAAAGCTTTACCGTCATCGGGAGCACGCCGGTAATCGCAACCGGCAAAACCGTCATATTCAAGGGCGGCCGCGTCGATGTCGACACGACCGGCATCCTCACCCTTCAGGAGCCTCCCACCGATGACGTACAGTCCGATTGGGTGGCCGCGGCATCACCGAGAGGCCTTGCGCTTATCCCGTTGAAGTCCAATGCCAAGGCGAATTTCATAGCCAACGGGGGCAAGGCGAATCCGGCACGACCGGTATCGTCCAAGGGCTGCGTGTACTCGGCTTGGAGCCAGAAGGCCAGCAACTACATTCGCGCCTGCTCCCCCACGGATACCAGCGTCAAGCCGCAAACCCTCGAATCCGTCAATGCCACTTCCGAATTGGTGTTCCGCACCAACCATCGCCTTGTGGTGCTCAACGACACGGTTAACGGCAATGTGTGGAACCCTGAGGATTCCACCACAGTCATCAAAATACAGTGGAACAAAATACAGACCGAGCAGACCGAGCAGACCGGGAAAGAACAGCAGAACAACGACTCAGCCAACAACCACCACGACTTCTCCAAGACCTGTTCCGCGCAATCCGGCCAAATCAAAGCCGAGGATGATGAAATCGGCGCGCGAGCCGGTTCGGAACAGATTCTCGACGTGCTGCGCAATGACGAGCAGACCGATTGTTCCGTACTGAAAATCACCAAGGTTGGCGCACCAAACGACAAAGACGTCACCATTTCGCCGATTTACGATGGCCGGTATCTGCAACTCGATGCCTCCGCCGCATCCGCAGGCACCGTTACCTTTACTTACGATATTTCCGATGGCCGCGGCCAGACCTCTTCCGCCACGGTGACCGTAACCCTGAATGATGGCGGCAACCACGCTCCCGTACAGTTCGACACTCCTCCCGAGATCGATGTGGAGCAGGGAGCCAGTTATACCGCCAATGCGCTGAGCAGCTTCAACGATCCGGATGGAGACCCGCTCACTCTGGTCTCCGCTGTGGCCCAGAACACCGACCAGGTGCAGGTGTCCACCCGAGCCGACGGCCAGCTTACGTTCAACACAGGTGCGCTGGCGTCGGGACGTGTGGGCGTCGAGGTCACCGTCTCCGACGGCACGGCGACCGGCACCGGCATGGTGTATTTCTCGGTCAAGCCCGCGAACACCTTGGCCGCGGTCATCGACCCGGTAGCGAAAACCACCGTTCCCAACACGGATACCGTCGTCAAGCTGTCCTCTTACGTGCATGGCACCTCCCTGCAACCGGCACAACTGACTCAGGTGGATACGCCCAACGGCGCTTCGACGACCACCAATGCGGCGGATATGTCGTTGACGTTCAAGGCCACCAATCCCGGCACCTATTATGTGCCCTACACCATTACTCAAGGCTCGATTCCGGCCACCGGATTGGCTCGCGTCGAGGTGCAGCCCGCCACCGGCGAAGCCGCCAAACCGGTTGCCGCCAACGATGTCGCCCTGCTTGGCGCGGATAATACCGCCATTGTGGAGCCGCTCACCAATGACGTCGATCCGATGGGCGGCGTGCTGTCCGTCACCGCGGTGAGCGCACCGGCCGACTCCGGCATCAAGGTTGGTCTCGTCAGCCATAAGCGCGTGTATATCACCGCGCGTCAGGTGCCCACGAAACCCGTCGCCCTTACCTACACCGTGGCCAACGCCTCCGGAACCGCCAAGGGCACCATCGTGTTGCAGCCACCGGCTCTGACCACCTCGAATTCAGTGCCCAAGGCCAGCAATATCAATGCCCAGGTACGTACCGGCGGCATCGTGTCCGTGGATGTGCTTGACCATGAGTCCTACTCGGATGGCACCACGGTCAAACTCAAGAACAACCTGCAATACGACAAGGAGACGTTCAAGGGCCTGGCTTTCGTCTCTGGAGACACGGTCCGCTACCAAGCATCCAGCGAGACCGGCAACTTCCCCATCACCTATACGGTTGAAGACAATCTAGGCAATGTGGCTTCCGCCAATATCACCATTACCGTACATAAGAGCGACGCAGCGAGCAAGGCCGTGCCAACCCCGCATGACGCCGAAGCGCAGGTTGCCGCCGGGCAGAAGGTCCGTATCCCCATCATGCTGACCGGCATAGACACGGATGGCGACGACGATCAGCTGTTGGGTCTGGGCAACAAGGCACCCACGCTGGGCCGCATATCCGAAGTCGGTTCCGACTACTTGGTCTATGAAGCGTATCCGGATCCGTCCGGCAGCGCCACCTTTCCCTATGCCGTGGAGGATTGGACCGGTCAGCGCGCACAGGCGCAGATCCGCGTGGGCGTATTCCAAGGATCGTCCGACTCCGGCGTATACGCCAGGGATGACGAAATCACGTTGAGGCCCAATACAGCCGCAACCGTGCCGGTCGCGCAGAACGACATCTCCGGAGACAACACCAATCTGACCGTCGACAAGCATGTCGAGGTCCAAGGTCTCGATGGGGTGAGCGTGAAAGACAATATGATCTCCTTCACCACGCCCGGCAGCGCCACCACCGCCTATATCGCCTACTCGGTCAAAGACAAGGCCGGCTTGTCCGATACGGCCACCCTCACGGTAAACGTGGATCCGAATGCCGCCATCGAGCCGCCTACCGCCTACGACTATCGTGTGCCGTCCGCCGCCACCATCGATAAGAAGTCCGTGGATGTGGATGTTTCCCAGTGGATCGCCAATCCTTCCGGCACAGCCAATGAGCTCAAGGTCGGCGTGCATCCCTCCGCGAGCGCTCACGCTCACGTCAAGGGCGGCGAGCATTCGACCACCATCACCGTCGACCTGACGTCACAGGCGCGAGCCGTGCCTTACACGGTGACCAATACGAAATACAACATCACCTCCACCGCGTTCATCCAGGTACCGGCCTATGGTGTCTTTTCGCCCACGTTGCGTCCCAAGGCACCGGAATTGAAGGTCAATTCGCGCGAGACCATTGAAATCAACATCAATGACTATGTTTGCGTCGGTGCCGGCAAGGAACCGTATATCGAAAGCGCTGATTCCGTCAGCGCCACCAAGGCTTCCAACTCCGATTTCTACGTGAACGACAAGACCCTGAAGTTCACTGCGGCAAAAGACTATGCAGGCCCCGCCTCCATTACCTTTACCGCTGTGGATGGCAAGCAGGGATCGGATAAGGCCAAGATCATCAATTCCGCAGTGATCACTCTCCGGATCACGGTGATAGGCCGCGATGTGCCGCCGCCCACGTTCTCGTCCTCCACTATTGATGTCGAGGCGGGCGCGGACCCCAAGACCGTTGATCTGGCGGCGCTCACCCATGCACCGTCCGGCGTGTATGACGACGAAAAGCAATACACGTATTCCGGCGGAAGCTCATCGTCCGGGCGAATCACCGCAAACCTGTCCCGTTCCGGTAGCTTGCAGGTTTCCGCCACCAAGGATGCCGCTCCTGGCACCACCGCGTCCATTCCCGTGCAAATCGCATACGGCGCGGGCACCGTGAATGCCGGTGTGACCGTGCGCGTAGTGTCTTCGACCCGTCCGCTGGCACACGTCGGCGACAAGACGTTGAAGATCATGGCCGGTGCCAGCGATGTCGTGAACGCGCTTACCGGCGCGTACAATCCGTTCCCCGATTCCTCGCTGACCGTCATCAGCTGCAAGGCGGATGGCGCCGCCAAACTCACCATCGCCGGATGCGATGCCTCCGGAAACGTCACCATCGCCGTCGCATCCGATGTGGGTGCTTCCACGAATACCGTGCTCGTCACCGTGCAAGACGGCACCAAGTCCAAGGATCGTGAAGTCACCGCATCGATTACCGTGCCCGTGATCGACAAGCCCGAGCCGCCGCTGCTCTCCCCCGTAGCCGGGGAGCCGCAGGACAGCGCGGTCAGCCTCACGTGGACGCCCGGTGCCGCCAATGGCAGCCCGATCACCAACTACAAGGTCAGTTGGACCGGTGCCGCCACCGGAGAGAAGGATTGCGGTGCCGTCACCTCATGCCAGGTCACTGGTCTGAAGAACGGCAAAACCTATTCCTTCACCGTCGCCGCGCGAAATGACGTCGGTTGGTCCAAGCCGTCCACCGCCGTCGAAGCCACACCGGACAAGGTGCCGTCCGCTCCCACCGATGTTACGGTCACGGGTGGCAATAAAACCGCCAAGGTGACATGGAAGGCACCGAGCGGTGATTTCAGCGCCGTCGACAATTATTCGGTGACCGTCACCGGTGCAGGTGCTCCGCAGACCAAGGAAACCGGCAATACGGCCACCGAGCTGTCGTTTACGTTCAACAACAACGACATTTCCGATGGCACCGCCATTACGGCGACCGTCAAAGCCCATAACAAAATCAATTGGAGTGCCGAGTCCGCCGCATCGCCGTCAGAGAAGATCTGGGGAGACCCGGATGCGCCGACCATTGCGTTGTCGAACGACGACACCACAGTAACGGCGAAAGTCACTCTCGGCAACAACCGCAATGCCGGCTGCCGGAAGATATCCTTTGGTGGCGACGCTGGCGGCGAAGCCTCTTGCGAGTCACCGAGCTCCTAGTCGTTCTCCATCGATGAGTCGTTGCTCAACACCACAACAATCACCGTAACGGCCACCGTGGTGCCGCAGCGCGATGCTTCCGCCGGCACGGGCGAGAGCAGCTTTGTCCCGCAGTACAAGGTCCAGCCGCCCACTGACGTCTACACCACCGGATCCGGCAGTACATGCACCGTGCATTGGACCAAGCAGGGGCATGCGCAGTCCTACAGCGTGACTGCCGATGGTATCGATTCCGGTACAGCTACTAACCGGAACTCACTCGACTTCCGAATGAGTCCTTGGGCCAGATGCAACACCGCATCGGTGCAACAGGTGTTCAATGGCGCTACCAGCGATGCCGCCACCGGAGGCCCGCGCAATGGCACGCCTTACACCTATGAGAAGAAGGCTGTAATCAACAAACCGCAGGGGCTGCGCTGGTCGGACAACGCTCACGTCATTAACGTCACCGGCGGTTCGGTTGAGGTCTATGGCAAGCCGGCCACTGTACAAATCATCATCAATGGTCAACCGTTCACGTGGAACTCCGGCCAGCCATTGGATGTCACCGACTTGGCCGTGGCCGCCGATGGCAACTACGCGTGGAGTGTCAAAGTCACCGGCGGGCCGGGATACTCCGGTCTCGACAACACTGCGGACGGAGACAGCGTCGCGGGCACACGTCCCTCTGGCTCCTCGGAGGGGACCGAATCGCTCAAATCCGGTACCGATGTCATCACTTTGGCCAAGAACCCCTGGATTCTTGGTTTCGGCAATACCCCAATATCGTCAACCAGCATTCACAAGTAGTAGGAGAACATCCATGAGCGAGAACATCGACGACGCGACGCAGTTGTCTGACACGACCCGTCTGTCCGACAGCACGCAGCTATCCGACGCCACGCACTTGTCCGACGCCACGCACCTAGCATCCGCACCACACACCGGCACGACCCCAAGCACCGAGTCGGCGCGGCAGTCTGTAGCCAATCAGCAGGCCGCCGCGCAATCACAGCCGCAGTCCCAGCCACAGCGTCAGTCGAGCAAAGCCGCGCAAGCAGCCGCATCGGCACTGTCCGCCAGCATCAATTCCGGCTTGCTGACCCAGCCCACGGCTCAGGTCCGGGATTTCCAGCAGTCCTTCAATGCGCTGGTCGAAAATGTCTCCAAGGTGGTTATCGGCAAGACCATTCCCATCAAGCAATGCGTCACCGCACTGATGGTCGGTGGCCATATTCTGCTTGAAGACAACCCCGGCACCGGTAAGACCCAGCTGGCCCGAGGCCTGGCCAATTCCATCGCCACCGGTTTCAAGCGTATTCAGTTCACGCCTGATCTGCTGCCTTCGGATGTGGTGGGCGTGACCTTCTACGATCAGAAGCGCGGAGAATTCGAGTTCCGTGAGGGCCCGATTTTCGCCTCCATCGCGCTGGCCGATGAGATCAACCGTGCATCGCCGAAGACGAAGTCCGCACTTCTGGAGGTTATGGAAGAGCAGAAAGTCACCGTTGACGGCGTCACCCATGATGTACCGCAACCGTTCATCGTGATCGCCACCCAGAACCCCATCGAGCAGCTCGGTACCTATAAGCAGCCTGAGGCGCAGATGGACCGATTCCTTATCAAGACGTCAATCGGCTACCCGGGCCATGATGTGTCCGTCGATATCCTCAAGCAGGTCGATATCACCGACCGTGCGCAGACCATTTCCCCGGTGCTGACCGGTGACGATGTCATGCGGCTGCATCAGGTGGCCACCAAAATCTATGTGGATGATGCGATTCGTGAATACATCGTCAGGCTCGTCGAGGCGACCCGCCACAACGAGAAGATCACCGTCGGCTCCTCCATGCGTGGCGCTTTGGCACTGACCCGATGCGCCCGTATCTGGGCCGCGGCCGATGGCCGTGCCTACGTGGTGCCGGACGATGTCAAGGACCTTGCAGTGGCCGTGCTCGCACACCGTATCACGCTGACTCCGGAAGCCACCTTCGATGGCGCGACTCCGGAAAGCCGGATCGCACAGGTGCTCGAAGACGTTCCCTCCCCCACCATCGGTTCCTGATAGGGCCTGGAAAGGTATCCGACCATGGCATCTACATCCGCCGCATTACGCCGTCGCCGGCGCGCCGAACGCATGTTCAGGCGCGCGGTAAGACGCATCAGACGGTTCTTCGCATCCTACGTCTCGCCCTTGGGCTGGGCGGTAACGGGCGCAGGCATCGCATGCCTTATTGCGTTCCTGCTTCTGGGCTGGCATGAGCTGCTCGTATTCGGCATCGTGGCGATGGTGATGATGCTCGCGGCAATCGCGCTTTCCCTCGGCAACACACGCTTCCACGCGTC
>JAIJEI010000215.1 GCA_022739095.1 Bifidobacterium sp. | reverse complement strand
GCCGTACGCGGCGGAGATATGCTCGGAATCCTTGAAGATGGCGAGCACGGCGAGCGTGGCCACGCACAACACGCCGTTGACCACCGGAATGTACAGCTGGCCGCGCGTGCGGGCCGGGTAACGCACCTGCAGATGGGGCATCCAGTTGAGGCGGGTGGCCTCGGAGACCATGGTGAACGCGCCCGTGATCAGGGCCTGGGAGGCGATCACGCCGGCCGTGACGGACAGGATCACGGCCAGGTAACGCACGTTCGGGGTCATCATCTGGAAGAACGGGTTCAACGACTTCATCGCGGTGTATTGCGGATCGCGGTTATTGGCCAGCATCCACGCGCCTTGGCCGAAGTAGTTGAGCACCAGCGCGATGTTGATGAATGGCCAGGTGAAGTAGATGTTGCCGCGCCCCACGTGGCCCATGTCGGAGTACAGCGCCTCGGCGCCGGTGGTCGAGAGGAACACGGTGCCCATCAGGGCGATGCCGGCCGCGTTGTGCGAGCTGAACAGGAACCTGACGCCGTACACCGGGTTCAGGGCCTCGAACACGGACCAGTCGTTGGAGAGGTTGGTGACGCCCACGATGGCGAGGAAGCTGAACCAGACCAGCACCATCGAGCCGAATACTTTGCCGATGCTTTCGGTGCCGCGCGACTGCACGGAGAAGAGAATCACGATGATCACGACGGTAATCATCAGGGTCAGGCTTGGGTTTTCGTCGAACAACCCTTCCAATGGCGGCAGGGTCTGCAAGCCTTCGACCGCGGAGCTGATGGAGACCGCCGGGGTAAGTACCGAATCCGCCAGGAAGGCCGCGCCGCCGAGCATGGCGGGAATCGCGAGCCATGCGCCGTACTTGCGGATCAACGAGTACAGTGCGAAGATGCCGCCTTCACCATTGTTGTCGATGCGCATGGCGATGAGCACGTATTTGACGGTGGTGATCAGCGTGATCGACCAGAAGACCAGCGACAGCATGCCGAGCACGGCCTCGCGGTCCACGTTGCCCAAACCGCCCTGCCCGGCCAGGAAGGTCTGCGCGGTGTAGAGGGGCGAGGTGCCGATGTCGCCGTACACCACGCCGAGCGCGACGATCGCCATGCCCCACGTGACCTTGTCGGGGCCGGATTGCAGGCGGGCCCACCACCGGCCAAGACCGCCCCTCGACTGCGCGCTGGCGATTCGCTTGGCTTCCTTGGTTTCGGCTTCCCTCTGCTTGGCGATCGCCTCGCGCTCCTCCTTGGTGAGAGTGCGGCGGGACACCTTGGGGGCGTTGGTAAAGGTGTCGGCCCTCAGCAGTGCTTCTTCCTGTCGGGCCTTGGCTTTGGCGGCGCCAGCCTGGGCTGTCTGGGCCTTTGAGGCTTTTTGGGCGCGCGCGGTCCTTTGGTTTGACTCAGCCATACGTTCAGTCCTCCATTGAGGTGGAGATCATCCCCCTCGCTTATATCAAGCACCTCATGGTAGACCTCGTTCACAATTCTGACAAATTTTACAAGTCAGCACATCGTCTCTACACGCGCCGCGACGGCCGCACACCCGGCCCTCACAGTCCGTATACGGCGCGGGCGGTATCGCGGGTGCCGCGCGCCACATCCGCGATGGGCAGGTCGAGCGTGTCGGCCATGGCCCGCAAGGTGTAGGGGATCATGTACGGCGCGTTGGTGCGCCCGCGGTAGGGCATGGGCGTCAGGTACGGCGCGTCGGTTTCGACCATCGCATGGCCCAGACCCACAATCCGTAGCGATTCGCGGATGCCGTCGTTGCCCTTGTAGCTCACGGTGCCGGAGAAGCTCAGGTACCAGCCATGTTCGCGTGCGATCTCGGCCATCTCACGGTCGCCGGAATACGAGTGGAACACGGTGCGTTCGGGCGCACCGTCGGCCAGCAGGGTTTCGATGACCTCGCGATGGGAGTCGCGGTCGTGAATCTGCATGGGCAGGCCCAGTTCCTTGGCCAGGGCAATATGCGCGCGGAAAGCCTCGCGCTGCAGTTCCTTGGCGCCTTCGCCGGTGCGGAAGAGGTCCATGCCGGTCTCGCCGATAGCCACCACTTGCTCGGGGTATGCGGTGGCGAGGCGATGCACTTCGGCGAGCGCGTCCTCGAAAGACGTGTCATGGTAAGGCTTGTATTTGAGGGGCAGGCCATCCGGCCCCGGCACACCGCGATGCCCGTGGAGCACGGACTCATTGGGGTGTATTGCGAGCGCCGCGTGCACATTACCTGGATGATCGAGGGCCATCTGGACGGCGGTCATCAGGTGCGGCAGCTCGCAACCGCAGTCGATGATACCCCCAATGCCGACAGATTGCGCCTGCGCCAGCAATTGGTCGACGTCGTACACCGGGACTTCGGGCTGTCCCTTCTCCTGCGCCTCATGGCTCATAGCGCGCGCGAAAGGGATTACGGAGGCCACGTGAGTGTGGTTGTCGATGGTCTGGGCGTCGTCCGGCAATGCTTCAGGTGCCGGGGCCCAGCTACGGTCGCGATGGTGGTGCTTGCTCATGGTTTCTCAGTGTAGACTGTCTCTCAGTGTAGGCTACCGCCAGCAACGCTCGTAAGGCAGTCCGGTAAGGCGTTCGACTACACGACGGGTATCGTCGGTCTCGGCCACCTGAACTTGCCGTTTCTTGCCACGAGCGCAACATTCCCGGGAAAGTAGGCAACCGGCAAGCGAGACGGCCGCCATCCTGCCGCCTTTTCTGCCTCATCAGCCCATTTTCTGCCTCATCTTGATAAAATATGAGGCAGAAAAGTTCGTATGATGCAGAAAATGAGGCAGTATGAGATCATTCGACTACATCGAATCAGGTAAGACGTTGCTCACCCCGCACACCACGAACTTGCTTGCCGCGATTCATGAGGCAAAAGGGCGCCAAAGCATACAGACAACGATCAGACCGGATATATTGGAGACGCTGGTTGCCGTCGCGCGCATCCAAAGCACAGATGCCTCAAAC
>JAIJEI010000214.1 GCA_022739095.1 Bifidobacterium sp. | reverse complement strand
CGGACGTATCGTCGAACGCGGCACCCACGCCGAACTCGTGGCCGCACACGGCCGCTACTGGGACATCTACCACAAGCAGCTCGGACTCCAGTCCGGCGCCGCACAAGGATTCTGACATTTATGGCACAACGCAATACATTCCGCGAGGATGAGGAGCTGGAGGAGTCCATCAACCTCCACGACATCGCTCGCGTCGGCAAATATCTCAAACCGTACATTCCGCGCATCGTGCGCATCCTGGCGGTCGTGATCTCGATGAGCTGCATCGTGGTCAGCGTCCCGTACCTGACCAAGATCATGATCGACGACGCGATCCCGAACAAGGATCTCGGCAAACTGGCCATGCTGGCCGGCGGGCTGTTCTGCCTGATCGTGATCTACGAACTCGCGCTGCGCTACCGCACGGTGGCCATCACGCGCGTAGGCCAGCTCATGCTCAAGGACATGCGACGCGACCTGTTCACACACATCCAGACCCTGCCGTTCAGCTACTTCGACTCGCGCCCGCACGGCAAGATCCTGATCCGCGTGGTCAACTATGTGAACACCCTTTCGGACACGCTCTCCTCGGGTCTGATCAACGTGTTCTCCGACATCTTCACGTTCTTCGTGACACTGATCGTCATGTTCGCCATCGACTGGCAGCTGGCACTGTGGAGCCTCGTACTGTTCCCGGTGCTCATCATCTGGGTGCGCGTGCTGCAGTACTTCCAGCGCAAGGCCTACCAGAAGCTGTCCAACAAGCAGTCCAACCTGAACGCCTTCATCCACGAGTCGATCGCCGGCGTGAAGACCACGCAGACCTTCGCCCGCGAGAAGGAGCAGTTCGATACCTTCCAGCGGCAGCAAGACGACGTACGTACCGCTTGGATGCACGCCAAGCACATTGAATTCCTGATGTGGCCGGGCGTGCAGACCATCTCCGTGATGACCATCGCGTTCATCTACTTCGTGGGCATCACCGGCTTCGGCGGCGTGAGCGTGACCACCGGTATGCTTATCGCGTTCGTGGGCTACGCGAACAACTTCTGGAACCCGGTGATCAACATCGGCAACTTCTACAACCAGCTGGTCACCTGCTCCGCCTACCTCGAACGCATCTTCGAGACGCTGGACGTCAGGCCCGAGATCGCGAACAAGCCGGGTGCCGCCGAGCTGCCCGCCATCGCCGGCAAGGTCGACTTCAACGACGTCGTGTTCCGTTACGAGGACGACGGCCGCAACATCCTGAACTTGGTCGACTTCCACGTCACCCCGGGCAAGACCATCGCCCTGGTCGGCCCGACCGGCGCCGGCAAGACCACCATCGTGAGCCTGCTGTCCCGGTTCTACGACGTGTCGGAAGGTTCGGTGACCATTGATGGCCACGACGTGCGCGACGTGACGCTTGAATCGTTGCGCCGACAGATGGGCGTGATGCTGCAGGACACGTTCATCTTCTCCGGCAACGTACGCGACAACATCCGCTACGGCAAGCTCGACGCCACCGACGAGGAAATCGAGGCGGCGGCCCGAGCGGTGCATGCGCACGAGTTCATCATGGAGCTGCCTGATGGCTACGACACCACGGTGGAGGAGCGCGGCTCGACCCTGTCCGCCGGGCAGCGCCAGCTCATCGCGTTCGCGCGTGTGCTGCTCGCCGACCCGCGCATCCTGATTCTGGACGAGGCGACCTCGAACATCGACACCCGCACCGAGGAGGCGCTGCAAGCCGGCCTCAAGCACCTGCTCAAGGGCCGCACGAGCTTCATCATCGCCCATCGACTGTCCACCATCGAGAACGCGGACCAGATTTTCTACATCGACCACGGCCAGATCGTGGAGCACGGCACACACGTAGAACTCCTGGAGGCCAAGGGCGCGTACTACCGGCTCTACGAGTCCCAGTACGCGATGATTCGCGTGGCCGGCGGAGCGCCGGAAGAGTGACGGGGTGTTGCTTCAGGTATGTTGCGCGCAAGGATGCGTTTAGCGGCGTTTCACATAGCGGGTGCTGCGGCCGGCGCCAATTTTGATGATCGTGCCGGAGTCCAGCAGTGATTTCAGCGTGCGTTCAACTGTGGTGGTGCTGGTATCGGGCATGCGAGCGAGAATATCGGCCTTGGAGAGTGGAACCAGGGATTGATCAAGCAGTGCTTCAATCCGCGTTCCCTTGGTGGCTACTCGCGGTGCTCCCTGCGCTCTGCCGCCTGCCGTGAGACTGATGCGTTCGTCGAATTCCTTGCACGCGGACAGTATGATGCCAAGCAGGTAGTTCGTGAATGGCGCATAATCATTGGCGTTGTCGTCCCATCCTTGGGTGCTTGCGGCCAGCGCCTCATAATAAGTGCTTTTACTTCGCTCGATAAGGTGTTCGATACTGATGTATTTGCCGACCATATAGCCATTGCGGTACAGCATCAGGAGCGTGAGTAGCCGACTCATGCGGCCGTTGCCGTCATTGAACGGATGTATGCAGGTGAAATCGAGAATGAACATGGCGATGGCGAGCAATGGATCGGTATGTCCATCTCGGATTGCTTGCGTGTAGGCGGAACACGCGCGTTCGATCAGTTCCGGTGTGACAAGTGCGGACGGTGGGGCGAATCGCACGGTGCTGGTCCCGTGTGCATTTCGTTCGATGATGACGTTGTCACTGTCCTTGAAATGCCCCGCAAAGGTCAGTGGTGTGTGTCGGAAGAGGTCGCGGTGCAGTTGAAGAATGACGTTCGGGGTAATCGGAATATAGTCGTGGCTTTCGTGAATAGCTGATAGCGCGTCACGGTAACCGGCAATCTCTTCTTCATTGCGATTGCGCGGTGTGACTTTCTCCGAGACGAGAGCGTTGAGCCTGCTATCGCTGGTAGAAATACCTTCGATGCGGTTTGAGGCATCTGTGCTTTGGATGCGCGCGACGGCAACCAGCGTCTCCAATATATCCGGTCTGATCGTTGTCTGTATGCTTTGGCGCCCTTTTGCCTC
>JAIJEI010000213.1 GCA_022739095.1 Bifidobacterium sp. | reverse complement strand
AGTTGCTTCGCCGATGGGCTGAGCTGGCTGGTCGGTCAGCTGCCGTCTCGCGGGTATCAGGAAGTCGCCGACCTGCTGAAGAAGTACCTTGACGATTATTCCGGCCGTGTCAGCGCCCTGGCCATCAAAGACATGGGCTCACTGAGCTCCATGAACATGGATGCCAAGCGCCCCTAACCCGACGTTCGCCCTGACGGGTTCAAATGCTATGGTGGTATGGCGAAAAAACCGCGCGCCCGGGTGCCGGCCTATGCATATCAGCAGATTGCCGGAATATATGCGTGGGCTGTGAGCGCGCGGACCATACCTCAGCCATGGCTGTAGTGTTGTTATCCCGAGAATGTGCCGGTTGCCGGCTCGTGTGTAAGTGCAGGAGACGTTGTGAAAAAACTCGTGTTCGACTATGAGATGAAGCTGTCCTTCAGCGCACCGGTCACCGATCACAGGTTCCAGCTTCGCTGTATTCCCGCCACTGGCCCTCGCCAACAGGTGATTGACGTGGAAGTGAAGATTCAGCCCGAAACCGAACTCGAAACCACCATCGACTCCTTTGGCTCCGTGGTGATGACCGGATTCATCCCCGAACCGCACGACATATTCAGCTATTCGGTAACCGGCATCGCCTTCGTGGACAATGCGCATATCCATAAGGAAGCCTATAAACCGCTGTACCGATTCAATTCAGCGCTCACCATTCCCGGCCCGAACGTGGAGGCGATGATTGCCGTATGCCGCGAACGCTTGGCTGCGCTGCCTTCCGATGCCACTCCGGTGCAGCAGGCCGCCGAAGTGATGGATGAGGTCTACAAGGCGTTTGTGTATACGCCCGGTTCCACCACGATTCGCACCACCGCCGAACAGGCCTTGGGCCAGCGCAAGGGCGTATGCCAGGATTATGCGCACGTGATGCTGTCCGTGTGCCGGCACGTGGGATTGACCGCGCGCTACATTGCCGGTTTGCTCGGGGGAGAGGGCGCGACCCACGCTTGGGTCGAGGTGTATCAGGATGGCCGATGGGTCGGACTGGATCCCACGCATAACCGGTTGGTGGACGACAGCTACATCACCATCGCCCATGGCCGCGATTACCGCGACTGCATGCTCGACATCGGTATCTTCTCCGGCTACAACGTCCAGCAGACCCAATGGGTCAACGCCTCCGTCCACGAACAGGTGGCGTAAAGCTGGCTGGGGAGAGACCATCCAAGCCGAAATAGTCCCGCTACCGTCTCCACCACCACTAACATTCGGATTTTCGTCGTTGCGGCATTCGGATTTTGGTAGTTGAAAAATTCGGATTATTGTAGTTAGAATATTCGGATTTTCGTCGTTGCGGCATTCGGATTTTGGTAGTTGAGCAATTCGGATTATTGCGATGGCGGACGTGAAATAACGGGAGGTGCGCGGAATGGCCGATTCTCTGGCGGGCGACATCAAGCCGAAAAACTATCGCCCACGTATCGTGGATACACAGATCGAACGATATATGCGTATCTTTGGTGCGGTCGAGATTACCGGCACCAAGTGGTGTGGAAAAACTTGGTCCGCACGAGCCCATGCAGCCAGCATTACCTATGTGGATCGTAACAACAATTTGGCTGCCGCCAAGGCGGATCCGTCGCTGATGCTGTTGGGGGACAGGCCTCATATTGTGGACGAATGGCAACTCGCCCCAGCTATATGGGATGAAGTCCGTCATCACGTCGACGATGATTCCGCGAATAAAGGTCAGTGGATTCTGACCGGTTCGTCCACTCCTCTCAATGAGAATCGGCCGAACCATAGTGGTGCGGGACGCATCGGACGTATCCGTATGAATCCTCTGACCTTGTATGAGTCCGGACTCTCGACAGGTGCGGTAAGTCTCAGTGGACTGTTCGAGCATAGGTTTACCGCCGCGAAATTGGAGATAAGCACGCAATCATTGCTGGATGCCGTGTGCCGGGGTGGCTGGCCGGAGGCGGTGGATATGCCCGTAGCCGACGCGCAGATTCTGATTCGGGAATACATGCGGCTCACGCTGACTGAGAGTGTGCCCAAGCAAGGCAAGGATCCTGATGTGGCTCGTCGTCTGTTGGATTCGTTGGCGCGCAACATCAGTCAGGCCGTGACATTCAAAACCCTGCGTAAGGATATGTACGGTACTGAAGAGAATCTTGACGATTTCATTTCGGAGAGAACCATATCCGGGTATACGGCCATGTTCGAAAGCATGTTCGTCATCGATCCGATAAAAGGTTGGGTTCCCCCGGCTCGAGACCCCAAACGACTTCAGACCAAAGCTCGTCGGTACTTTGCCGATCCATCCATTGCGGCCGCAATGTTGGGCATGAGTCCTGCTGCTCTTATCGGCGATTGGCAGACTTTTGGCTTCCTGTTTGAGAATCTATGCATCCGCGATCTGTTGGTGTATGCGAGATCTCTCCTCGATATTGGGATAGAACCGGTTCGTTATTACCATGACGATTCCGGTCTGGAGTGTGACGCCATTATCGAGTTGTCCGATGGACGGTGGGGTGGCATCGAAATTAAGTCCAGTGAAGATAAGGTCCCCGAGGCGGCGGCAAATCTATGCAGACTGAAAGATAAACTGCTGAGAAATCCGAGTGCGCGAACCCGTGAACCGGAGTTCTTGGCGGTGTTGGTGGGGGTTGGCGAGTTCGCGTATCAACGCGATGATGGAGTGTATGTAATTCCTGTCGGAGTGCTTGGCGCGTAGACGCAATGCCAGCGTTTCGGGCGAATTCCGGGATTGTGATCTGACATGTCTCAAGCGGCATGCACTTGAGACTTGCTCGGCGAAACTCCGATTTGCCAGGTCGGCAGAATGTGGCATAATGAATAAGTTGCCATTTTGGCAGCATGGATAAGTGTCCGAGCGGTCTAAGGAGCACGCCTCGAAAGCGTGTGAGGTGAAAGCCTCCGCGAGTTCGAATCTCGCCTTATCCGCCTTTAGGGTTCC
>JAIJEI010000212.1 GCA_022739095.1 Bifidobacterium sp. | reverse complement strand
GCTCTTTGCTTGCATTGTCGGGGAATACGCGTTCTTGGTACATCGTTGCCATTGCTGTAAATGCTATAAGCAGTTTTTTTAGTGTCGGTAAGCGCTTTACGACTGCCTAGGATCCGTGATCATTCAGAGAATATATCTGTTCGCAATGTATTTTATTGGTTACGTAAATCTTTTAACTCTATTCGTAATATCAATTTCAGAATGTTGCATCTTAATACTCAAGGTGCTATGCGTGATTCCCGGTTCATCATGACCTGTATCCTGATGAATATTCCCGTATTGGCTTTGTACGCATTTAACACTGGCATGCCAGTATGGCTGGTGAAGTTCACTGCATTTCCAACAGTTTTAGTTGGAGTTCATAAGGCAATGGTAAATCTCACCGGCACAATATTGCATACTGTTTTAACGCGTAAAAATGCAACCTTCTTGGAAGGGGTTAAGGATTACGAATGTGCTGCTTTAATCCAGTCACTCGCAGTAGTATTGGTTCCGGTCTCTTTATTCCTATCTCAATATGGATATGAAATTGCTGCTATTTGCGTTTTTTGTGTCATTACTGCTCTGCTAGCGTTGACTGAAATTGCTATGAATGGCGCGGCTTGGACGGTATCATACGCTTTACGTCGTCAAGGAAAACAAGGAGAATACGAAGCGTCAAGTAATTTTATCGACGGCGCTTTCGGTATTTTATATCCTTATATTACTACACCATTATGCTCTTCATTTTCCATGATAGGATGGTGGATCATTGGTTCGATAAGTGCAGTTGGTGTAATAATTATGCGCCTATTTATCAAATCTCCATCAACCAATGACAAAAAGCAGGTGGGTTGACTCATCTCTCGATGAGATCAATTAAGTGTGCAATAAATGCTATGAAATAGCCTCTATTATGAGGTCTATGGGCGTGGAAGGTTGGACGTTTGAACATCCAACCTTCCACCCGTAAACTCTTATTAAACTTAGCTCCCCTCAGAGAGGGGAGCTAGAGAGAGTGGTCGGCTACGGCCGCACCAGATTACTTACCCTGCTGGGCGGCGTTCTGGCGGCGCTGCTTGGCACGCCACTTGTACCAGTCCTCACGGCCGAGGATGATCTTGCGCACGCGGATGGACTCAGGAGTGACCTCCACGCACTCGTCCTCGTTGGCGAAGTCCAGGGACTCCTCGAGGCTCATCTTGATCGGCGGGGTCAGGGTTTCGAGCACGTCAGCGGTGGAGGAACGCATGTTGGTCATGTGCTTGGCCAGCGTGATGTTCACGTCTAGCTCGTCGGGCTTGTTGTTCACGCCCACGACCTGGCCTTCGTACACCGGGGACTGCGGTTCGACGAAGAAGTTGCCACGGGCCTGCAGACGCTGCATGGCGTACGGGGTGGCGATACCCTTGCGATCGGAAACCATGGAACCGTTCTGGCGAATGGTGATGGCACCAGCCCACGGCGCGTAGCCGGCGGAGATGGAGGAGGAGATGCCGGTGCCGCGGGTGGCGGAAAGCAATGCGGTGCGGAAGCCGATCAGACCACGGGATGGCACGGTGAACTGCAGACGGACCCAGCCGGAACCGTGGTTGGTCATGCCATCCATACGGCCCTTACGGTCGGCCATGAGCTGGGTGACGGTGCCCATGTACTCTTCCGGCACGTCGATGGTGGTGTTTTCCATCGGCTCGTTGATCACGCCGTCGATCTTCTTGGTGACCACTTGCGGACGGCCGACGGTCAGCTCGTAGCCTTCGCGGCGCATCTGCTCGGCAAGCACGGCCAGCGCCAGCTCGCCACGGCCCTGGACTTCCCAAGCGTCGGGGCGGTCGGTGGGCAGCACCTTGATGGACACGTTACCGATGAGCTCGCGGTCCAGACGATCCTTGATCATGCGGGCGGTGAGCTTGTGGTCCTTGCCTTCGGTGCCGACCAGCGGAGAGTCGTTGGTGCCGAAGGTCATGGAGATGGCCGGATCGTCCACGTGGATGAGCGGCAGCGGCTTCGGGTCGTTGGGGTCGACGATGGTCTCGCCGATCATGATGTCGTTGACGCCGGCGACGGCCACGATGTCGCCGGGGCCTGCGGATTCGACCGGGATACGCTCGAGGCCCTGAGTACGCAGCAGTTCGGAGACGCGGAAGTTCTCGAGGGAGCCGTCCACACGGGACAGGCCGTAGGTCTTGCCCTTCTCAAGGGTGCCGTTGTAGATACGAACCAGACCGAGTCGGCCGAGGAAGTCGGAAGAGTCGATGTTGGCCACGTGAGCCTGCAGCGGGGCGCCTTCCTCGTATTCGGGGGCCGGAATGGTGGAGATGATGGTTTCGAACAGAGGCTCGAGGTTGTCGTTGTCCGGCAGGCCACCGTCGGCGGGCTGGTTCACGGAGGCGTAACCGGCCTTGGCGGCGCAGTAGATGACCGGCATTTCAAGCAGCTGGTCAAGGTTCAGGTCGATGCCCTCGTGCTGTACGTCGTCGGCCAAGCCGAGCAGCAGGTCGGAGGTTTCGCCGACGACCTCTTCGATACGGGCGTCGGGGCGGTCGACCTTGTTCACGCACAGGATGACCGGCAGCTTGGCTTCGAGGGCCTTGCGCAGCACGAAGCGGGTCTGCGGCAGCGGGCCTTCGGAAGCGTCCACGAGCAGCACGACGCCGTCGACCATGGAGATGCCGCGCTCGACCTCGCCACCGAAGTCGGCGTGGCCGGGGGTGTCGATGATGTTGAGGGTGATGCCCTCCGGGTGGCCGTACTTGGCGGCCAGCGGACCGGTGTATTCCACGGCCGTGTTCTTGGCGAGGATGGTGATGCCCTTCTCGCGTTCCAGATCGTTGGAATCCATCACACGATCCGGCACTTCCTCACGCTCGGAAAACACGTGCGACTGCTGAAGCATGGCATTGACCAGGGTGGTCTTGCCGTGATCGACGTGAGCCACAATCGCCACATTACGGATATCTCCACGAACCGCCATCGAAACCTCTCTTAAT
>JAIJEI010000021.1 GCA_022739095.1 Bifidobacterium sp. | reverse complement strand
CAGGCGCAGCGTGTGGCCATCGCCCGCGCCGTCATCAACGAACCCAAAGTGATACTCGCCGACGAGCCGATGAGCGCCATCGACGTGGCCGCCCGCATCCAGATACTCGACGCCTTCGCCGCCATCCGTGCGGCCCGCCCGGACACCGCCATCATCATGGTCTCCCACGATCTCGGCGTGGTACGGCACATCGCCGACCGTATCGTGGTGCTCCATGACGGGCGGGTCGAGGAGACGGGCGTCACCTCCGCGGTGCTCGGCGACCCGCAATCCGATTACACCAGACGGCTTATCGAGGCCGCCTCGCTCTGACGCGCACCATCGCACCATCGCGGCATGGCGTCTATCATGGATGATGCTTGAGGGGAATCAGTGACGGCCATCCGGTCTCGCCCCCCCCAAGGGAAGGGTGTTTCATGATAACGCTCATTCTCGACCTCGACACCGGTGTGGATGACGCGCTCGCCATCGCATACGCATTGGGCAGTCCGGAAGCGGAATTGATCGGCATCACCGGCACATACGGCAATGTGCTGCTCGACCAGGGCGTGCGCAACGCGCTGGCCATCACCGATCTGCTCGGCCACCCGGAGGTCAGGGTGTACAAGGGCCTGCCGCACTCCAGCACCACCGAATCGTTCGAAGTGCTGGAGATCTCCAGGTTCATTCACGGCGCCAACGGCATCGGCGACGTCGCGATCCCCGATTCGAACCGCGAACCGGAATCCGAGTCGGCGGTCGACTTCATCATCGACGCGGTCAAGACGTACGGCAAGGAGCTCGTCTACGTGCCCACCGGCCCGATGACCAACATCGCCGCCGCGTTGCGCAAGGCACCGGAGATCAAGGACGAGATCGGCCGCATCGTGCTGATGGGCGGTGCGCTGACCGTCTGCGGCAACGTGAACGCCTGGGAGGAGGCGAACATCTCCCAGGATCCCGACGCCGCCGATTACCTGTTCCGTTCGGGCGCCCCGGCCACGATGATCGGTCTCGACGTGACGCTCCAGACCCTGCTCACCTACCGGGAGACCCGGCAGTGGCGTGATCTGGGCACTAAGGCCGGCGCGTTCCTGGCGGACATGACCGACTTCTACATCAAGGCGTATGAGACGACCTCCCCGCATCTGGGCGGCTGCGGCCTGCACGACCCCCTGGCGGTCGGCGTGGCCGTGGATCCCACGCTGGTCGACACCCTGCCCATGAACCTCAAGGTGGACGTGGACGGCCCCACGCGCGGCCGCACCATCGGCGACAACACGCGCCTCAACGATCCGGTCAAGACCATGAAGGCCGCGGTCGGCGTCGACGTGCCGCGCTTCCTGCACGAGTTCATGACCCGCATCACCACGCTCGCCCAGCACGCCGAGTAACACCATCGAGAAACAGCGAAACGGAGAAACAGAGAACAACTATGGCATCATCAACCAACACCGCGGCCGTCAAGTCCGCCGACGAGCAGGTCACCACCCAAACGGCCGTCAAGGCCCTGGTGCTGCTGCTCATCACCTTCATCCTCGGCACCTTGTGCCTGCAGGGCTTCAACCTCGTGTTCACCCAGGTGGGCGAAGACGTCGGCGCCCCGGCCCAGGCCTCGCTGATCACCGCCTTCCCGAGCATCGTGCTCGGCATCGTGTGCTTCATCTACGGTTCGCTCGGCGACTTCGTCTCCCTGAAGCGACTGGTCATCGTCGGCCTGATCCTGCTGTTCGTCGGCTCCATCTTCGGGTTCGTGGCCAACTTCTTCTTCCCCGAGAACCTGTGGACCGTCATCGTCGCCCGCGTGCTGCAGACCGCGGGCGAACAGGTGGCCGGCTCCGTGTATCTGGTCATCACCACCAAATATCTGAAGAGCGAGCTCAAGGTCGTGTTCTTCGGCCTGTACACCGCCGGCTACCAGCTGTCCGCCTCCATCGGCGTGTTCGCCGCCGGCGCGCTCAGCTCCATCGCCTGGCAGTACCTGTTCCTCATCCCCGCCGTCACCATCCTCTTCCTGCCCACCCTGCTCAAGAGCTTGCCCGGACGTCAGGGCAGCGGCGACAAGGTCGATTGGATCGGCTTCACCATCTTCGGCCTGGCCAGCGCGTTCCTCACCCTGTTCTTCTCTTACATGGCATGGTGGATGCTCATCGTGGCCGTTGCGCTGTTCGTGGTCTTCGCCGTGTACATCGCCAAGGCCTCCGATCCGTTCGTGACCCCCGCCTTCTTCAAGAACACGCGCTGGCTGGCGGCCATGTCGCTGATCCTCGTGTTCTACTTCACCAACTACTGCATCTCCCCGCTGTTCAACGGCATCGGCACCACCGTATACGGCATGACCACCGCCCAGGTGTCCACGTACGTCGTGTGGGCGTTCGTGTGCGCGGCGATCATGGGCACCTGCTCCGGCCTGATCATCGGCAAGATCGGCAAGCAGGCCGCGCTGATCACCGCCGCCTGCCTGATGATCATCGGCTTCGTATCCGCGGCCCTGGCCGTCAACGCCGGCTTCCTGGTACTGACGCTCACCGCCTGCGTGTTCTACTGCGGCGTGGGCCTGCTGTACTCGCCGGTGGTCTCCACCGTGCTGAGCACGATTCCGCAAGAGGAATCCGGCCGCGGCGTGGGCATGAACGATCTGGTGATGAACGTGACCGCCTCCATCGGCATCTCCATCATCGGCGGACTCATGGGCTCGCAGGCGCTCGCCGGCTCCAGCATCACCGGTGCCACCGGTGCCGCCGCCGGATACGCGAATCTGCTGCTCATCGGTGCCGGCGTCATGCTGCTCGGTCTGATTGTGTTCCTCGTGTTCCGCAAGAAGATCTACGCACAGGACTGATGCCATGACGCTGTCCCTGGCCATTGAAGGATCCAGCTTCACCGCGCGCACGTGCGACGAGGTCGCGTTTTTCCACAACGCCCTGTTCCTGATTGATGACCAGGGCATCATCGGGGATCTGGTGAGTCCGGCACCACAACTGTGTCCTACTACGCCACGGTCAACCGTGAGGTCGTTGCCGGTGGTCGTGGTGTTGCCGGCAGCGCGCTGACGTTGAACAACGCCTTCTATCTGGCCACTGCGGGCGGCGGCGAATCGCTGGGACTGCCCATCGGGCGATTGGAAGCCGGATACGCCTGGGATGCCCAAGTGGTCGATACGCGCCGGGACGGCGTACGGCTGCCCATCTTCGGTGAGCAGGAGCCATCCGCCGACATCTTCCAGAAGATCCTCAATCTTGCCGTACCCGAGAACATCTGCGCAGTGTGGGTGCAGGGCCGTCAGGTCATGGCGAAGTGAAATGAGGGCCGGCTTGTGCCGGCCCTCATCGTTGTTTATGGCCCGAACTGTTGTATTGTGTCCCGCATTGTGCGGTATTGACGACGCAGTCCCATCATGTCGAGGTGATTCGGCGCTTTCAGACACCTTGTTTGTCGTTCATTAGGTCGATTTGTCATTCATTTGGTAGGTGTGGTGTCAGAGCCGGTGGTGAAATGCCGCCACGCGCTTGTCGCGGGTTGTGCTATGGTGTGAGGCATGCAGATCATCTCATGTTGTTGTCGCTAACCGACGCCTCTGGGCGAGCGGTCAGTGACGCATAACTTGAGATAGAGCATTCGAATCGCGGCAAATCTGTCGCATGAATTTTCACGAAGTCGATGGCACAAGCGTAACCGTGTAACGCGCGAGCTGTGGGCTAACATGAAAAACCGATTCACTTTTCGGCTTCACCGTACAGTGAGCGGGAATACTCGATTTCAAACCAAAGCCACAGTCCATTCGTCTGGGAACGTCGGTTCACGAACGCAACGTAGCAAAACCCCCACAACCCCAGCAACGAAGGACTTCACATGACCATCCACAACAGCCTCGCGGAACTCATCGGCAACACCCCACTCGTCAAACTCAACCACATCCCGCAAGCGGCCGGCGTCAAAGCCACCATCGCCGTCAAAGTCGAATACTTCAACCCAGGCGGATCCTCCAAGGACCGCATCGCCGAGCGCATCATCGACGCCGCCGAAAAGTCCGGCCAACTGAAGCCCGGCGGCGTGATCGTCGAACCCACCTCCGGCAACACCGGCGTCGGCCTGGCCCTGGTCGCCCAGCAGCGCGGCTACCGCACGATTTTCACTCTGCCGGACAAGGTCTCCGAATCCAAGCGCGCGGTGCTGCGCGCCTACGGTGCCGAAGTCATCGTCACGCCAACCGACGCCGGCCCGGACGACCTGCGCTCCTACTACCAGGTCGCCGAACGACTGGCCAATATGATTCCCGGCGGCTTCCGCCCGAACCAGTACGACAATCCGAACGGCCCGCTGAGCCACTACTACACCACCGGGCCCGAGATCTGGGAGGCCACAGACCACAAGGTCACGCACTTCGTGGCCGGCATCGGCACCGGCGGCACCATCTCCGGCACCGGCAAGTACCTCAAGGAAGCCTCCAACGGCGCGGTCAAAGTCATCGGCTCCGACCCGGAAGGCTCCATTTACTCCGCTTCCTCACGCGACGAGGTCCACCAGTACGACATCGAGGGCGTGGGGGAGGACTTCTACCCCAAGGCCTTCGACCGGAACATCACCGACGACATCGTGCGCGTGTCCGACGCCGAAGCCTTTGAAATGACCCGCCGTCTGGCCGGCGAGGAGGCGTTGCTGGTCGGCGGCTCGTCCGGCATGGCCGTGGCCAGCGCCATCAAATACGCGCTTGCCGATGATTTGGATGAGAACCAGCTCGTGGTGGTGCTCGCTCCTGATTCCGGCCGCAGCTATCTGGAGAAGATCTTCAACGACGACTGGATGCGTGCCAACGGCTACGGCGATATTGTGGAGCGCACCAGCAAGCCCTCCCTCGCCGAGCAGTACTTTGACGGAGCTCCCTCTGATGAGGGAGCTGGGGACGGACTCCATAACTAGCTATCAAAAGAATCAATACCAATATCCGCACTAGCCAACCGCACCTGTTTTACCTTCGAATACGGAACAATCCCGAAAGGAACCCAATATCATGTCCGCTGAATACAACGCCAAGTTCGCCAACACCGACATCGCCACTCGCGCCATCCACGCCGGCCAGGAGCCCGACCCGACCACCGGTGCGGTCGTCACGCCGATCTTCGCCACCTCCACTTTCAAGCAGGATGGCGTGTTGGGCCTCAGGGGAGGCCACGACTACTCCCGCTCCATCAACCCCACTCGCACCAGCTTCGACGAGCAGCTCGCCGCCGTGGAAGGCGGCAAGTACGCGCTGAGCTTCTCCTCGGGCCTCGCCGCCATCGACGTGCTGCTGCGCTCCACCATCAAGCCCGGCGACAACATCCTGCTCGGCAACGATGTGTACGGCGGCACCTACCGCCTGCTCTCCAAGGTGTTCGTGCCGTGGGGCGTGGGCCTCGACGTGGTGGACATCACCGATCTGAAAGCCGTGGAAACCGCATTGGCTTCCAAGCACTACCAGTATGTGTGGGTCGAGACCCCGTCCAACCCGCTGCTCAACATCACCGACATCGCGGCCACCGCCGAAGTGGCCCACAAGTACGGCACCAAGGTCGCGGTCGACAACACCTTCGCCTCGCCCGCCCTTCAGTACCCGCTGGCCGATGGCGCCGATGTGGTGGTCTACTCCACCACCAAGTACATCGGCGGCCACTCCGACGTGGTCGGCGGTGCCGTGGTGGTCAACGACGAGGAGACCCGCGAGAAGGTCGCCTTCCTGCAGAACGCCGCCGGCGCAGTGCCCTCCCCGTTCGACTCCTGGCTGGACACCCGCGGCCTGAAGACCCTGGATCTGCGCGTCAAGCGCCACAGCGCCAACGCCCTGAAGGTGGCCGAATGGCTCGAATCCCAGCCCTCTGATGTGATTGAGCGCGTCTGGTACCCGGGCCTCGAGTCCCATCCGGGCCATGAAATCGCCGCCCGCCAGATGCACGGCGGTTTCGGCGGCATCGTCTCCGTGCAGCTCACGGCCGGCGCCGAGGCGGCCAAGCACTTCGTGGACCACACTCAGATCTTTACGCTGGCCGAATCGCTCGGCGGTGTGGAAAGCCTCATCGAGGTGCCCGCCGCCATGACCCACGCCTCCGTGGCCGGCACCACCCTGCAGGTGCCCGCCAACCTGGTGCGTATTTCGGTCGGCATCGAGAACGCCGACGACCTTATCGCCGATCTCAAGCAGGCGTTGGAACGCATCTGACCGTACTGACGGTACTGGTGGCACCGTATTGACGGTGCCACCACGCTTATCGGCGGACTCGTTATCGATTGGTACCTACAAAAAATTCCCGGCCCACAAGGGTCGGGAATTTTTCATTATCGATCAATCAATGGTGATTGAATCAGCTGGCGTTGCCGCCCTGCCATCCAGTGGCATCCGCACCAGCCGGGCGCAACGCCTGACCGGAAGTCGGTGTGGTGCCATCAACGACCACACGAGTGCCGATGGTGGCAAAGTCGTACATCCACTTGGCGTCGGCCACCTGCATGTTGATGCAGCCGTGCGAGCCAGGAATACCCTGCTGCACATAGATGGGGTGCTCGCCCCACATGTATGCAGGAACACCGTGCAGAGCCTCGCCGCCGTTATAGTAGGAAACCCACGGCGTGCCAGGCTGGTTGTAGCCTTCGCCAACCATGGTCTGCGATTCGTACTTGAGATACACGTAGAACGTGCCGGTATCGGACAGCATGGAACCATCGGCGGTGGGCTTGCCAGAAGCGATGTTGAACGTCTTGACCACCGTGGTGCCCTGATATGCAGTGGCAGTCTGGTTCGTCAGATCAACATGAACCCACTTATCGCCATTTGCCGTATCGAAGTTATGAGGCACCTCGACCTGCTTGACATCATATGGGCTGTCTTTCACAGCCACAGTGGAATCAGTGGACCGGTTCTGCTCGATGGCAGTGGCCAGACGTTCGGGGGCGTCCCCGGCACCAGTCACTTCAATACCATCCACGCCGAGTGTCTTATCGGCACCAATTTTCACGCCGCCTTCGTCTTTCGGCGTGATGTAGACCTCGCGTGTCACCTTGGGAACAGTCAGTTCTTTGGTTACGCTGTCACTGGTGACGTACTTGGTGATGGCATCGCGGTCGACTACCAGACTCATGGTGCCGTCCGCCTTATTCACCGTGGGCTTGAGGAATGAGGCAATGGTATCGGCCGGGATGGTGACGCTCTTGTTCACGCCATTGTCCACGGTCAGTTTGAGGCCAAGCTTGGCATTGGCATCAAACTGTGTTTGCTGTGCGCTCGCGTCATCAATCGGATTCTTTGCAGTCTGTAGCTTGACCGGCACCGTCGCATTTTCGCCCGGGGTCGCGACGGCCTCCTTGACTGCAGCATTGACAACATTGATATCCGGGCCCTTGCCATCCTGACCCGCGGTGTAATCGAACTGCTTGGTGCTCTTGTTGTAGACAACGGTGGAAAGCTGCGCTCGGTCGGCCTCATCGACCAGGCCGGCGGTGACGAATTGTTCGGCAGTCTCTTCGTCCGTGGTGGCGGTCAGAGCGATATGCGGCTGATCGAAAATATTGAGCTTGGCCACGTCGCCGGTCTTCGCGTTCAACAGCGCATCTACGGTTTTATCCGTGTCGACGGTGACACCAAGGTCCTTCAGCGAGGCTTTGACGCTGTTGCCTTCGGCGGTGAACGTCACCGTGGTGTTATTCAGCCGCTGCTTCACAGTATGCGCAAGTTCTTCGCGGGTCTGGCCCATGACAGAGACATTGCCCAAATGAACACCGGGCGCAGCCTTGTCTTGGAAGTACCAACGTCCGACGAAGAAATAGGCTATTAATGCGGCAAGCAACACTGCAAATATGGTTATGATGGCGATTCGTGCGGCCTTGCCATGTGATTTAGCGGTGGTGGATGCCATAACATGTTCACCCACATAGGCTGTATTGTCGGCATGGTTATTGGTGCCATTGTCACTTTGCTGTGGTGTGGCGGTACCTGAAGCCGCGGTTGCGAACAGCCCATCGGCGGCCACAGGCTGCAGCACCGCCGTCTCCTGATCGTCAGGAGAGGAGAAGGAAAATGTGTCGTTGGCCATACAATGCCCCGTCTTAGTTCTCTCAAAGCGGCATATCGTGCGATATGCCGGGAATAACGTTCCTTGACGCATAATAATACGGAAGGGCTACGTACATCGTTACGAGGTATTCCGCTATACGATGAAATCCAGCCGCGGTCGGCCTACACTGGTCGTTTATGACAGCACATCAGGCGGCGCTGGAGGCGCTCACACGATACTTCGGCTATGACTCGTTTAGGCCCGGACAGCAAGGAATTGTCGAGGCCTTGCTTGCCGGACGCGATGTCTTGGGCGTGATGCCCACCGGCGCAGGCAAGTCCGTGTGCTACCAGATTCCCGCCGCGCTCGGCCCGGGTGTGACTCTGGTCGTATCTCCCTTGATTTCCCTGATGCGCGACCAGGTCGATGCGCTGAACGACCTCGGTCTGCCGGCCGCGTTTATCAACACCACTCAAACTCCCGACGAACAGGCGATGGTGTTCGCCCAAGCCGCCGCCGGGCAGATCAAACTGCTGTACGTGGCCCCGGAACGCTTGGAGACCGGACGATTCCGCGACTTTGCCGCCAGTACGCCGATCTCGCTGATCGCCGTGGACGAAGCCCACTGCGTCTCCCAGTGGGGTCAGGACTTCCGCTCGTCGTACTTGGGTATCGGCGATTTCATCGCCAGGCTGCCGCAGCGTCCGCCGGTGGGTGCGTTCACCGCCACCGCCACCGAACGGGTGCGCCGGGATATCGTGGGACTGCTGGGATTGCGGAATCCGGCCGTCACCGTCACCGGATTCGACCGGCCGAACCTGTATTTTGATGTGGTCAAACTGGAAACCAAATACAAGGCCGCATGGGTGGCACGGTATGTGGCCGACCATCCGGACGAATCCGGCATCGTCTACTGCGCCACCCGCAAGACCACCGAAGCGCTCGCCGACACGCTGAACCAGATGGGGCATCCGGCCGTCGCCTACCATGGAGGCATGTCGCCGGACGCGCGTGAGGCGGCCCAGCGCGACTTCATCACCGACAAGGTGCCGGTGGTCGTGGCCACCAACGCCTTCGGCATGGGCATCGATAAGTCCAACGTGCGTTACGTCATCCACCACAATCTGCCCGAATCCATTGAGGCCTACTATCAGGAGGCCGGCCGCGCGGGCCGTGACGGCGAGCCCAGCCGATGCACGCTGCTGTGGAATGAGTCAGACATCGTCACCCGGCGTCGGTTGCTGGATAACGATTATGAGAACGAGCGATTGACTCCCGAAGAGCAGGAGATCGTGCGCCAGTCCAAGCGCCGGCTGCTGGACGGTATGGTCGGCTACTGCCGCACCACCGACTGCCTGCACCGGTATATGACCCGGTATTTCGGTCAGGAGTTGTCGCCGAATGCTGGTTCCGCGGCGGGCGAAGACATTGCGGCGGACTCTTCGCAGTCCGGCAAATGCGGTGCCTGCTCGAACTGCGAAAGCACGTTCGAGACCATCGACGTGACCCGCGTGGCGCAGGCGATCAGCCGTTGCGTGCATGACGTGGGGCAGCGCGTCGGTTCCGGCAAGATCGTCAAGATCCTGCGCGGTTCGCGGGCACAGGATCTGGCATGGCTGAACCCGGAACGGATGCCCACCTTCGGCATGCTCAAGGATGTGAACGAGGCTCGCGTGCGTGACGTGTTGACCCAGATGGCCACGGACGGGTACCTGTCGATCGCCGAAGGGCGTATGCCAATCGTCATGTTTGGTGCGCGGGCGGCCGAAACCGCCGCTCCCGACTTCCACTATGAGATCAAACGAGTGGAACGCAAGTCGGTGGCGGCCGGTTCCGGTCGGAGCGGGGGAGTGGCTGATACTGCCGATTCCGCCAATGTTCCCGGCGATGCGCTGGGCTCGTATATCCCGGACGATGACGAGGAATCGCTGTTCCAGAAGCTACGCGAACTGCGACGCACCATCGCCCAGGAAATCGGCAAGCCGCCGTACATCGTGTTCTCCGACAAGACCTTGCGCGACATGGCCCACATCAAGCCGGTTACCAACGCGCAATTTCTGGCGGTCAACGGCGTCGGTCGACACAAGCTCGACCTCTACGGCCAGCGCTTCATGCAAACCATCGCCTCGTTCAATGCCGGGAGTGCGTCATAACAATCTCCTATAGCGAACTGCGGAGTATTTGCGGGCATACTCGGTCCGGCGCGACTACGATGACTGTTCGATACTTCATGACCGAACACTCAGCAAGTGGAAAGGCAACAGCATGGCAGAAGACAAGGCCGAAAAGCCAGTCGTCGAATCATTCCAGCTTGATCACACCAAGGTCAAGGCACCGTACGTGCGTTACATCGACACCGAAACGGGCCCTCACGGCGACGTGATCTCCAATTACGATCTGCGCCTGACCCAGCCGAACAAGCAGGCCATCCCCACCGGCGGCCTGCACACCATCGAGCACACCATCGCCGTGCTGCTGCGCGAACGTATCCCGGGCTACATCGACTGCTCGCCGTTCGGCTGCCGCACCGGCTTCCACCTGCTGACCTGGGGCACCCACCCCACCGAGGAAGTGGCCAAGGCCCTGAAGGAATCGCTGGAGTTCATCGCGTACAAGGCCACATGGGATGACGTGCCCGCCACCACCGAGAAGAGCTGCGGCAACTATCGCGACCACAGCCTGTTCACCGCCAAGGAATGGGCCAAGCAGATTCTTGAGGAAGGCATCAGCTCCGACCCGTTCGAACGCAAGGTCGTCTGATTCGTCCGATTCGATTCAATTCGGATTCGGCTCCCGCTGGCGGGAGCTGGGGGCGAAGCCGACTGAGGGTGGCTGTCCTCAACTCGGCTGGACTGTCCGGCTCCTGCGGACGGGAGCCATTGTGTATAGTGTCCGTCATGCAACGCGGATGGGATTTCTTGTGCCTACGGCATGGTAGGTTGGCCGTCAGTTAGTCGCCGGTCACCGTGCCGGCAACCCGGCATGTCGGAGAGGTGAGAAGTGACTCAGTCGAACGCTGCGAACAAGGCGACAGGCCGCCGTTTCCGCCACGCCACCATGCGCGATCTGCCGCAGATGCAGAAAATCTACGCACGCGCACGCGCGTTGATGGCCGCCAACGGCAACCCCACCCAGTGGGGGAATGAGTTTCCGCGTGAATCGGTGATCGAGGACGACATCGCCAACCAGCGTACGATGCTGCTGGTCGACACCTGCAATGGCCACGAACGCATTCTGGCCCAGTTCGCCCTGTGCCCGGGCAAGGATCCGACCTACGCCAAAATCGACGGCGCCTGGCTGGACAACGACACCTATGTGACCATCCACCGCATCGCCGCATCCGGTCTGGTGCGCCACGCGGCCCGCGACTGCATCAGGTGGGCCCTGAAACACTATGGCAACGTGCGCGCCGACACCCACCCCAATAACAAGGCCATGCAGCACGTGCTCGAAAGCTCCGGCTTCGCCCGCTGCGGCCTGATCCAGCTGCTCGATCGTCCGGTGGACACCACCAGAATCGCCTACCAGCGCCACGAGTGGTGAGTGTGCGGCTGCCGCCAGCGTGTTCGGTTCTGCGGTGGAACCCATGGTGGGACTGCACAAGTGGGACGTAACTCATTGCTTACGATCATGACCAGGAAAAGGGCTCACCTAACTAGATATCTGCCTAGGACCCGGTACAAATGGGTCACATGTTTCTTCCGTGTGATTCTGTCTGACCAATCTGGTTTACCCTCCGAATCGGAAATCGTCAGTTCCAAGCCATATAGGTGCGGATCATCCGGATTCCATAAGCGGACGCTGTTGCTGGGTATCGTCAATCGGAGTTCGGGTGTGAAGTCGTTTCCAAGATCGGCGCTGTCCGAGACGAGAAGCTGTCCGTCTGCGGATTGAAGTTCCGCAGTAAGGTTCCACCCCGTCTTGTCGGCGCTTACAGGAACCGCGATAGTGAACGAATCGGAGCTGTCGGGCCTCCATTGGTGTTCATTGCTCGTCCGGCGTATCCAGTGCGCTCAGGTCCACTGTGAATGGCATCGAGTCGGGCAGCTGTTCGGGTTCGAGGAACATGGTCATGTACAGCGGCAGATAGGTGATGGCCCCATCCTGGCTTATGTTGCCTTTGTATAGCACCAAGGCCTGATCGATGTCCCATTCGTCCACGGCGAGCACGTTGTCCAACGCCTTGTGACGGGTCAGGTCGTTGCCGGACTTCACCTCGACCGGCGTGACCCGGGTGCCCGACTGGACGACGAAGTCGATCTCGCCGTATTTCTTGGCGTCGAAGTAGTGCGCGGCGTATCCGTGGGCGGTCAACTCCTGGGCCACCACGTTCTCCGCGATTGATCCGAGGTTGACGTCGAGCTCGCCCTGCAGGAGCGCGAACTGGATGTTGCCCATCGACGCCGCGCACAGCAGGCCGACGTCGTTCATGAACAGCTTGAACAGGCTGTGCTTTTCGTTGGCCGCAAGAGGCGCGGTCGGCGAGGACACGTTATAGCAGGGGAGGGCCACGCCCGCGTCCGCGAGCCATAGGAAGCTGCTGGCATACCGGTTCTGGCGGGCGTTCTTGCTCAGGTCGGCGAGCACGAACCTGCGGTTGTGGTCATCGAGCTGGGAGGGGATGGCGTCGAAGATCGCGCGGATCTTCGTTCGGCCCGATCGCTGCGCGTATTTGGCGATGTCGAGCCGGTAGAGGTCGAGAAGGTCGCGTTGCAGCTGCGAGGTCTGCGCGATGTCATGCGTGTCCACATACCGTTGTACCACTTCGGGCATCCCGCCCACCACGATGTAGGCGCGGAACAGCCTCATCATCGTCTCGTGCACGGCGTCGCTGACGGGAGTACGGCTTCGGAAGTGCGTGCGCAGCAAGTCGATGGTGGATCGCTGGATGCCGTTCGCCAGGCAGAACTCCTCGAAATCCATGGGGAACATGCGGCATCGATAACACGCTGTTCCGTACCCTTCAACATACTCGAATTTGCTCGTAGTTCGCCGTCCCGAATGAGGAACTTTCCGCGGTGCTGCGAGTAGGGGGCAACGTACACGGGGCCTCCGCGCCATGCTTGGAAATCCTCCTCAAAAAGAGGAGCTCCATAATGAGACAATGACTCCGCTTGCGAGTAAAAGGCCAGTTTTTTGCAGTTTCATTGTGGTCATCGGACCATATTCGCGAAGAATATAGGCCGCAACATCGATAATGGTTGCCATGGTGCTCCTCCTTTCTAAGGGTTATATTGTGTAGAGCATGGCTTGCCATTGCATATCCGAACTATTCCGGGGAATGTGCGGTATTTTCTTGACAAAGTAAAATCGTATTTGAGATAGCGTCGACCGTCACAGGAATTGCGGGTGATGGCCAATCTCCCTAGGCCATGGTGGTGCCCACACCGGCGGGATCGACTGTCCGGTCTGGCATCCTCGAGTGTTCCAACGGCGGAATGACGCGCGGCAAAGCTCTCTATTCCTCCAGCGGCCAGTCGAGGATGCTGACCTGCTTGATGCCGGCGTGGTCGCCGCCTCCGATGCGGTCCATGGTCAGCAGCGTCTTGGGATGGTTGTCGGCGATGGCCTGGTCGGCGTTCGAGCTGGTCAGGTAAGGTCCATGTCGTCGCGCACGTACAGTCCGTCGTCCGCCCGTTCAAACTCGTGCATATCGCAAAAACCGTACGCTGAAAGTAACTCAGCGTACGGTTTTCACGAAAGCAGCCATCAGCTATCGGTCAGCCGATAGACCTCAGTCCTCAGTCGCAGCGACCTTGGTGTCAGCCCCGGCCTTCTTCTCCAGCCCGAGCTTGGAGCGCTTGCGGCTGTAGGCGAAGTACACGATCAGGCCCAATCCGAACCAGACGGCGAAACGCACCCAGGTCTCCCAGTTGAGGCCGGCGATGAGCACGAAGCAGAATACGATGGCCAGAATCGGGGTGACCGGCACGCCCGGCGCGCGGAAGCCGCGGGGCGCATTCGGCTGGGTCTTGCGCATCCATAGAATACCGGCCGACACGATGATGAACGCGGACAGCGTACCGATGTTCACCAGCTCGAACAGCACGTTGATGTTGATGAAGCCGCCGGCGAACGCGGTCAGCAGACCGAAGAACCAGGTGCCCTTGAACGGGGTGCGGTACTTCTCGTGCACGTGGCCGAAGAACTCCGGGAACAGGCCGTCGCGGCTCATGGCGTAGCAGATGCGGGACTGACCGTACAGCTGCACGAGCATCACCGTGGTCATGCCGATGAGGGCGCCCAGGTTCACGATCACCGCGAGCCAGTTCATGCCGGTCTCCAGAATCACGCCGGCCACCGGGGCGTCGATGTACTTGGCGAACTCCTTGTAGGGCACCACGCCGGTCATGATCAGGGTCATGACGATGTAGAGCACGGTGGAAACGGCCAGGGACAGCAGGATGCCGCGAGGCAGTGTCTTGTTCGGGTTGATGGTCTCCTCGGCGGAAGAGGACACGGCGTCGAAGCCGATGAAGCTGAAGAACACGATGGATGCGGCCGGCACAATGCCGTACGGCTGAGTGGAGCCGGGGTGGAAGGTGTAGATGCCGTACGGGGAGAACGGCTGCCAGTTGGACGGCTTGACATACCACACGGCGCACACGATGAACAGCACGATGATGGCGAGCTTGATGAGCACCATCACGTCGTTGGTGCGCTTGGTCTGGTTGATGCCGATGGAGAGCACCCACGTGATGATCAGCACGATGACGAAACCGGGCAGGTTGAAGTAGGTGGTGACGTCCGGGTTGGTGCCGTAGGCGGCGGTCAGCTCGACCGGCAGATGCAGTCCGAATCCTTCCAACAACTTGTTGAAGTATCCCGACCAGCCGGCGGACACGGTGGCCGCCTGCAGAGCATACTCCAGAATCAGATCCCAGCCGATCACGAAGGCGATGAGTTCGCCGAACGCCAGATAGGCATAGGAGTAAGCCGAGCCGGACACCGGTGCCATGGCGGCAAACTCGGCGTAGCACAGGCCGGCGAAACCGCAGCAGACGGCGGCCAGCAGGAACGATACGGACAGGGCCGGGCCGGCGGTGAGCGCGCCCTTGCCGGTGAGCACGAAGATACCGGTGCCGATGATTGCGCCGATGCCGAGCATCGTCAGATCGAAGGTGCGCATCGTGCGCTTCAGGGGAGTGGATTCGGCGACAAGCTGATCCACGCTTTTCTTACGAAACAGATCCATGTTCTTCTCTCATGAAACTTAAGATATGGGGCTAGACCGGACGGATTTCCGGGATCCCGGCACGCCTCAACGCCGGGAATCAAAGGCGGCTTCCGAGAAACCGCATATCGGTCATTAGTGTACGACTGCCGGGCGAAAACAAACGATTGCGACCACACGTCACATTCCTGCGCAACAATAGGTGCCTATGAGCATGAACGCAGCACCCGAAATCGCATTCTCGTCCGAGCAAGGCAAGGCCAACTATGCGGCCGCCCGCCGCCAATACCCCGCACAGGCCATCGTGAACCTCAAAACCATGCGCGACAACATGGCCCACCTGGTCTCCGTGGTCGGCGGCCCGAACTCCGGCACGGCGGTGATGGGCGTGGTCAAGGCCGACGCATACGGCCACGGACTGCTGCCCGCCGCACTGGCCGCGCTCGCCGGCGGCGCCACATGGCTCGGCACCGCGCAATCGCACGAAGCGTTGCTGCTGCGCAAACTCGGCATCGGCCCCGACCGTTGCCACATTCTGACTTGGGTCTACAACGGCACCGAAGTGCCATTCGGTGAGCTGATCGCCGCCGACATCGACGTATCGGTCGGCTCCCTGCCCGGCATCGACGCGGTGGCCGCCGCTGCACGCAAGCTCGGCAAGCCCGCCCGCGTACACGTCAAGGTCGATTCCGGCTTCGGCCGCAACGGCTTCACACCGGCCGGATTCGACGCCGCGCTCGCCAAGCTCGTGCCGCTCGCCAAAGAGGGCGTGTTGCATATCGTGGGTCAGTGGAGCCACCTCGCCGTGGCCGATTCGCCCGATGTGCCCGAATTCGTGGCCTCCACCGACCGCCAGATCGAAACATTCAAGGACTTCACGCGCCGCATGGAACAGGCCGGCATTCCGCCGGAGATCCGTCACCTGGCCAACACAGCGGCCACTTTGGGCCGCCCGGAGATTCACTTCGAACTCACCCGCCCCGGCATCGGCCTGTACGGCTACGAGCCCGATCCCGCGATGGGCACCCCGCGCGACTGGCATCTGACCCCGGCCATGCGCCTGCAGGCGCAGCTCGGCACGGTCAAGGATGTGGAGGCCGGCCATGGCATCTCTTATGGCCGCACCTACCTGACCCCGGACAACACCTCGACCGCCATCGTGCCATTGGGCTACGCCGATGGTATCCACCGCTCCGCTTCCGGTTTCGATATGGAAGGTGCCAAGCACGTGGAGAAGCCGGGCGGCCCGGTGCGCATCATGACCACCGAAGGCCCGAAGCTCTACCGCGTGTGCGGCCGCGTGTGCATGGACCAGTTCATTGTGGACCTGCACGGATCCGCCGCCGAACTCGACGTTCACGAGGGCGACACGGTCGAACTGTTCGGCCCGGGCCGCGGCGAGGATTACGTTGAGCCTACCGCCGACGATTGGGCCCGCGCCGCCGACACCATCAGCTACGAGATCTTCACCTGCCTGCGCAACCG